>JAEWCI010000642.1 GCA_023390705.1 Pseudomonadota bacterium | reverse complement strand
GTTTATCAATACTGGCTGGCGCTGCGAGGCGGCGAGGCGGGCAGGCTGCCACTACCCGCCGCATTCACGCTGGAAGCGCTTTCCGAGGAGGCGCCGGCCAATGCCTTCCTGGCCGAGGCGCCGGATGGCGGCAGGCATGGCCTCCGCTTCCTGCGCCTGGGCAGCGCGCTGGAGAAGCGCCTGGGCCATGGCCCGGCTGACGAGGCGCTGGCCGGCAGCGCCCTTTGCTGCTGCGGCGAAAGCGGCATGGCGTTCTATGCCCATACCCGCCTTGCGCCTGACGGCAAGCGGCCGCTGCTGCTGGAGCGGCTGATCCTGCCGCTCTCGACGGACGGCACGGCGGTGACTCACCTGGCCGGCATCGCGCTGTTCACCGAGTTGCCGCCGGAGGGCGAAACCACCGGCTGAACAGGGGTATCCAGCGCCCCGCCCATTGCGTGGGGCGCCGTTCGCGTCGCGCGCTCTGCGGTTCTTCCTTCTCCACCATGAGGCGTGGTGCCGGGCTTCCGCCCGCCGCGGGATGACGTTGCGCTGCCAGCCAACCAATTCTGTGGTGTGATCGCCTGGAACGGCATATCAGTCGGCGCCTCGGGGATCTCCTGCCGTCCCGGCTGCCGGGTCCGGGACAGGATGCCCGGCCATGAAGGAATGGCACCAAGCCGAGGGAGGATCGCGCATGCGTATCGCCTTCGCCGGCTACCACATGGACCTGCGCCGCCAAGAGCTGCGCCGCGCGGGCGAGGTCGTGCATGTCGAACCGCAGGTCTTCGACCTCCTGCTCCATCTGGTGCGGAACCGCGACCGCGTCGTCGGCAAGGACGAATTGCTCGACACCATCTGGAACGGCCGCATCGTCTCCGAAACCGCGCTGAGCAGCCGCATCAATGCCGCGCGCAAGGCGATTGGCGATGATGGCGACCGGCAGGCGCTGATCAAGACGGTGCACAAGCGCGGCTTCCGCTTCGTGGGCGAGGTTCAGGAACTGCACGGCGAAGACGGCAAGCCGGCGGCGCCGGATGATCCGCCCGGCACCGTGGCCGAGGCTTCGCCCGAAGCGCGGCCGCAGGCAGCGGCCAGCATGGCCGCCATGCCGCCCCCTTCGCCGCTGGCCGACGTGGCGGCGCGCAAACCCTCCATCGTGGTGCTACCCTTCACGAATCTCAGCCCCGAGCCCGAGTCCGAATACTTCAGCTATGGGCTGACCGAGGACATCATTCGCCTGCTGGCGCGCAACCGCTGGCTGGATGTGCTGAGCCGGCACAGCGGCGCGGGGTTCCGTGGCCGCGACGTGCCGGCCCAGGAAATCGCCGCGGCGCTGCGCGTGCGCTACATCGTGCAGGGCAGCGTCGCCAAGCGCGCGGATCGCGTGCGCATCGGGGCCGACCTGGTTTCCGGCGAAACCGGGTCGCAGCTCTGGTCGGAAACCTATGACCTCGGACTGGCCGACATCCTGCAGGTGCAGGAGGCGATGGCGAAGCAGATCGCCGCCACCATCGAACCGGAACTGTCCCGGCTGGAGCGTGAGGCGGCGATGCGCAAGCCGCCCAGCATCCTGGATGCCTGGGACTGCTACCAGCGCGGCCTGTGGCACCTCTGGGGCTTCACCACGCCCGGCTTCGCCGAGGCGGAGGCGATGTTCCGCCGCGCCATCGAACTCGATCCCGGCTTCGGCCGCGCGCATGGCGCGCTTGCCTATGTCAAGATCCAGTCCGCCACGCTGAGCGATCCTGCGGAACGCCCCGCCCTGGTGCGGGCCGCGTTGCAGGGGGCAAGGATCGCCGTCGCGCTCGACGACCGCGATTGCATGAACCACTGCGTGCTCGGGCGTGCCTTGCTGATGAGCGGCAACCTGCATGACGCGATCGCCGCGCTTGAGCATTCGATCGCGCTCAACCCCAGTTTCGCGCAAGGCTATTTCGCCCTGGCCCAGGCCCTGGTGATCGCCAGCCGCGAACGCGAAGGCATCGCGCTGCTGGAACGCGCGACCGAGCTGAGCCCCCACGACCCGCATCTCTGGACCTTCCATGCGGTGCGCGCCATGGCCCTGATCTCCCTGGGCGAGATCGAACAGGCAACCGGCTTCGCCAGGCGCGCCGTGCGCCATCCGAAGGCATCCTACTGGCCGCATGCGACGCTCGTCGCCTGCCTCGGGCTGGTCGGGCGAGAGGATGAGGCCCGACCGGCCCTTGAGGAACTCCTGTCCCGCATGCCCGGCTATTCGGTGGCGCGGGCATGGGCGGATTTCGTCGGCCTCTTCTCCATGCCGAAAAGCTTCTCGGACCGCTTCATGGAAGGGCTGCGGCGGGCCGGCGTGCCGGAGGGCCCCAAGCGGGCCAGGGCGGCGGAAGCGGCCCCCTCCAAGGCGATGAAGCCCGCCATGTCGCCTTAGAGGGCCTGGGGCTACAGCCGGGTTCGACCCGAAGCCGCCCTTCAGATCGGGCCTCTGCGAGGGATGGCGGACGCCCGTCGCGTGGCGAGACGGCCGGCCGGCTCATGCAACGCCATCCTCATCGGCGCGCCGGCGGGCGCCTCTCCGGGCTGTGGTGCGTCCGCCCAAGGTGTGGCAACTGTCTCGTTCCTGGCTCGTTTCCACACGAAGGCCGATCCGCGTACCCTCCGGGCGCGCGAGGAGAAATGAGCCGAGCACAATTGCCTGGAGCCCTTCCCGGATGCCCACGACTAACCCGCCTTCGTCCGGCAGCCCCAAGGTTTCAACCGGGGTAGCCGGCCTGGACGAGATCCTGGGTGGAGGGCTTGCACCGAATCGCCTCTACCTGGTGGAGGGCGCGCCAGGGGCCGGCAAGACGACCCTGGCGCTCGGCTTTCTCCTGGCGGGCGTGGCACGCGGTGAACCAGGCCTCTACGTGACCCTGTCCGAGACCGCCGAGGAACTGCGCGCCGTTGCCGCCAGCCATGGCTGGTCGCCGCTGCCCGACCTGCTCGGCGTGTTCGATCTCGGCGCGGCGGAGGCCGCCATCGCCGGCGGCCCGGCCCGCGACCAGACGGTGCTGCATGCCTGGGAGGTCGAGCTCGGCGAAACCATCGACCTCCTCACGGCCGAGGTCGAGCGACGCAACCCGGTGCGGGTGGTGTTCGACAGCCTGTCCGAGCTGCGCCTGCTGGCGCAGGATCCGCTGCGCTACCGGCGCCAGATCCTCGCCCTCAAGCAGTTCTTCACGGGGCGGCACTGCACCGTGCTGCTGCTCGATGACCTCACCGCCGCGGCGGGGCAGCCTGACGTGCAGTTGCAGAGCCTCTGCCACGGCATCGTCACCCTGGAGCGCCGGACGCTCGACTACGGCCCGGCCCGGCGCCGCCTCGAGGTGGCAAAGATGCGCGGCGCGCCCTACCGCGAGGGCTGGCATGACTACACCATCCGTACCGGCGGCCTTGAGGTCTATCCGCGCCTCGCTGCCGCGCCGGTCGCTATGGATCTCTCCCGGCCTCCGGCAGAGGAGTTGCTGACGAGCGGCGTGGGGACGCTCGATGCCCTGCTCGGCGGCGGCCCGATGCGCGGCACGAGCATGCTCCTCACCGGTCCGGCCGGCACCGGCAAGACGACGATCGCGATGCGCTACGCCGTCACCGCGGCCGAGCGGGGCGAGCGTGTCATCGCCTATGAATTCGACGAGCGCAGCGGCACCCTGGCCGCGCGCTGCGCCGCGGCCGGGCTCGACCTGGCTCCGCATGTTGCCGCGGGACGGCTGGAAATCCGGCGGATCAGCCCGGCGGAGCTCTCACCCGGCGAGTTCGCGCACCTGGTCCGTGCGGAAGTCGAGAACCGCGGCGCCAGCCTGCTCGTGATCGACAGCCTCAACGGCTACTTCACCGCGATGCAGCAGGAGCACCAGCTTCTGCTGCAGATGCACGAGCTGCTGTCCTACCTCAGCGAGAGGCGCGCGACGACCTTCCTGATCCATGCGCAGCAGGGGCTCATCGGCGACATCGCGGCCCTGATCAACGTCAGCTACCTCGCCGATGCGGTTGTGCTGCTGCGCTTCTTCGAGGCCGGCGGACGGGTGCGCAAGGCGATCTCAGTGTTCAAGAACCGCGGGGGACGCCACGAAGACACGATCCGGGAGCTGCGCATCGGCCCGCCGGACGGCATCGAGGTGGGCCTGCCCCTCACCGACTTCCAGGGCGTGCTCACCGGCACGCCTGACTACAGGGGCGGTATCGGTGGCCTGATGGAGCAGCCGGCCGGAGGTGAGCCCGGCGCTGCCGGTCGCGGGACGGCTTCGGGTGCGTGACGACACCGATCCTGCGGTGCTGGCCGCCGATCTTGGCGTCCTGCTGTTGCTGAGCCCGCGCGGTCGGGATGCGGAGGTGGTGTCCACCCTGCTCGGCCGTGCCGGTATCGGCAGCCGGATCTGCTCCAGGCTCAGTGAACTGGCGGCCGCCGTCAGCGATGATCGGTTGGGCGCTGGGCTGGGCGCGGAGGAGGCGCTGCGCGGACGCGACCTTGCGCCGCTGCGGGCGGCGCTGGCCGGCCAGCCGCCCTGGTCCGACCTGCCCCTCGTGGTCCTGACCCGCGGCCCATCCACACCGCGGCAGGATCCCTACACCGCCGGCCTGGCGGACTCGCTTGGCAACGCCGTGTTCCTGGAACGGCCGCTGCGGGTCGCGACGCTGACCGCCGCGGTGCGCGCGGCGCTTCGGGCGCGGCGGCGACAGCTCCAGCTACGCGACCACCTTGCCGAGCGCGAGAGCGCCGCGCGGCGGCAGACGATGCTGCTGCACGAACTGAACCACCGCGTGAAGAACAGCCTGGCGACGGTGCAGGGGATCGCCGCGCAGACATTGCGCGGGGATGCCGACCCGGAGACGGCCCGGCGCGCCTTCATGGCCCGGCTGCTCGCCCTGGCCAAGACGCACGATCTGCTGACGGCAACGGCCTGGTCGGGGAGCGGTGTGCGGGAGGTTGTCCTGGCCGAACTGGTGCCGTTCCGCGACGAGGCGCGCCCCGGGCGTGTTGAGCTGGAGGGACCGGAGGTCGAGTTGGCGCCGAACGCGACCGTCGCCCTCGGCATGGCGGTCCATGAACTGGCGACCAACGCGGTCAAGTACGGGTCCCTGTCGGTGCCAGGAGGCAGGGTAATGGTGAGGTGGTCCATGCCCATGTCGGCGGGGCCCGGTTGTACCGGCAGCGCCCGCCGCCTGCATTTGACCTGGACCGAGACGGGCGGCCCACCTGTCGTGCCACCGTCGCGACGCGGCTTCGGATCGAGGCTGATCGAGCGGGGGCTTGCGCGGGAACTCGGTGGCTCCGCGCGCATCGAGTTCGCGCCCGAAGGGGTCCGCTGCGCCATGGATCTGTCGCTCACCGACAACACAGCGACCGAACCTCTGATCTAGAGCATTTGCCAGGGGCCCAGGCAATCGGCCTCGGCCACTACGAGGTGCGCTCCTGGACCGGCTGGCACCGCCACGTCGCCCTTGCCATGCCGGCGCAGGCCTATCCCGCCGTGCTGCGCAAGGTCGCTCTTCGGGGGGAGAGAACGAGCACGATTTCGCCGCCGAACTGCTGCCTCTCGCGTGCCCGAACTGCCGCGCCTGCTCTGATGCTTGCCTGGCCTCAGACAAGCAGCCCCGAGACCATGGTCCATTGGTCCACCTGGCGCCGGCCACACCAGCGGCGCGCCCGCCGCGCCCACTGGCACAAACGGGCGCGCCATGACCAAGCCCGGCTGTAGCATTGGAGCAGGTCATACCGGCGCGCCTTTGTGTTGACACACAAAGGCGCCCTCAG
>JAEWCI010000635.1 GCA_023390705.1 Pseudomonadota bacterium | reverse complement strand
GGTGCTGGCCGGGGAGGCCCTGGCGCCGGAGCTGCACGCGCTGGCGCATTGGATGAATGCGCGGCTGGCGGCGCCGGTGGAGGGTGTCGCGCCGGCCTGGCCGCCGCAGGATGGGCCGGCGCCGCTCGCGGAACTTGTGGCCGCGATGCGGGCACGGCAGGCGGACACGCTGCTGATCCTCGGCGCCAATCCCGTCTATGACGCGCCGGAGGATCTCGGCTTCGCCGAGGCGCTGAGGCTTGCCCCCTTCGCCCTGCACCACGGGATGCATGTGGATGAGACGGCCGCGCCCTGCGCCTGGCACCTGCCGGCACCGCATCCGCTGGAGGACTGGGGCGACCTGCGGTCCCGCGACGGCACGGCCGCCATCGCCCAGCCGCTGATCCGTCCGCTCTATGCCTCGCATTCCGGCGCCACGCTGTTCGGGCTGCTGCTGGGGCGGCTCGACCTCTCCGCCCATGAGGCGGTGCGGGAGACCTGGGGCGCGGGCCGGGCGCCGGCCGAATTCGAATCCTGGTGGCGGCAGGCCCTGCATGAGGGCGTGGTGCCGGACAGCGCCGCGCCGCGCCTGAGGTTGCCCGAGCCGCGGCTGCCGGACCTGCCGCCGGTATCCCGCCATACAGGCCTCACCCTGGTGCTGCGGCCCGATGCCTCTGTGTGGGACGGCGGCTTCGCCAACAATGCCTGGCTGCAGGAATGTCCACGGCCACTGACGCGCCAGGTCTGGGGCAATGCCGCGCTGCTGTCCCAGGAGGAGGCGGCGCGCCACGGCGTGAAGCATGGCGACCTGGCGCGGCTGGATGCCGGCGGCCACAGCCTGGAGGTAACCGTGATGCCCGATTCCGGCATCGCGCCGGGCGTGGTCGCCCTCACCCTTGGCTACGGGCGGACGCGGGCCGGCGCGATCGGCACCGGGATCGGTGCCGATGCCTACCGGATGCGGCGGACGGATGCGCTCTGGGCGGTGCCGGAACTGCGGCTCACGTCCAGGGGCCGCCAGGCGCCGCCGGTGCTGGCGCAGGAGCACCGGAAGCTGGAGGGCGCGGCGCGCGAGCTGCTGCCCCTGGTTCCGCTGGAGGAGGCACTGCACGAGGCGGGAACCGCGCCGGCCCATGAGCTGAACCCGCCGGGCTTCTACCCCGGCTTCACGTACGATGGCTACGCCTGGGCGATGGCGATCGACACCACGCTCTGCATCGGCTGCAATGCCTGCGTCATCGCCTGCCAGTCCGAGAACAACATCCCCGTGGTCGGCCCCGATGAGGTGGAACGGGGCCGTGACATGCATTGGATGCGCATAGACACCTATGTGCAGGAGGCAGGCCACGAGATGCGCCTTGGCTTCCAGCCGGTGCCCTGCATGCATTGCGAGCAGGCCCCCTGCGAGCCGGTCTGCCCCGTTGCCGCCTCGGTCCATGACCATGAGGGGCTGAACGTGCAGGTGTACAACCGCTGCATCGGCACGCGCTTCTGCCAGAGCAACTGCCCCTACAAGGTGCGGCGCTTCAACTTCTTCGGCTATGCCGACGGCCAGGAGTACAGGAACCAGGGCGCGCCGGTGGTGGCCGCACAGCACAACCCGGAGGTCACGGTCCGCGCCCGCGGCGTGATGGAGAAGTGCACCTATTGCGTGCAGCGCATCAGCGCCGCCCGCCGCGCCGCCGAGAAGGAGAACCGCCGGATCGGGGATGGCGAGGTGGTCACCGCCTGCCAGGCCGCCTGCCCGACCCGCGCCATCAACTTCGGCGACCTGAACCGCGCGGAGTCACAGCCGTCCCAGCTGCGGCGGCAGCCGCACCACTACGCGCTGCTGGGCCATCTCGGGACGCGGCCGCGCACCACCTACCTGACGCGGGTGCGCAACCCGAACCCGGCACTGGAGGAGGGTGGCGCATGAGTCCGGCGGCGCAGCGCCCGATACTGCCCCCCGAGGCAAGCTATGCCGGGATGATCGGCGTCGTCGCCGATCCGGTGCTGCAACGCCGCGCCGGCCGCCGCTGGTGGATCGGCTTCGGCATCGCGCTGCTGCTGACGCTCGGCTTCGCCTTCTGCCTTGCCTGGCTCTTCATCGAGGGGGTGGGGATCTGGGGCATCAACACGCCGGTGGTCTGGGGCTTCGCCATCGCCAATTTCGTCTGGTGGCTCGGCATCGGCCATGCCGGGACGCTGATCTCGGCGCTGCTGCTCATCACCCGGCAGAGCTGGCGGGCCTCCATCAACCGCTTCGCCGAGGCGATGACGCTCTTCGCCGCCACCATCGCCGGGCTCTTCCCCATCATGCATCTGGGGCGGCCCTACCGCTTCTACTGGCTGGTGCCCTACCCGAACACCATGGAGGTCTGGCCGCAATGGCGCAGCGCCCTGGTCTGGGACTTCGCGGCCATCTCCACCTACATCATCTTCTCCATCCTGTTCTGGTACTGGGGGCTGATCCCCGACCTCGCCACCATGCGCGACCGCGCGCGTGGCCGCCTGGCGAGGCGCCTCTACGGCATCTTCGCGCTGGGCTGGTGCGGCTCGGCGCGGCACTGGCACGCACATGATATGCTCTACCGCGCCATGGCCGGGCTGGCCGTGCCGCTCGTCGTATCCGTGCACAGCGTGGTCGGCATGGACTTCGCCGCCAGCCTGATGCCGGGCTGGCAGGAGACGATCTTCCCGCCCTATTTCGTGGTCGGCGCCATGTTCTCCGGCTTTGCCATGGTGGTGACGCTCGCCGTCCTGCTGCGCTGGGGGCTTGGCCTGCAGGAGATCATCACCGCGCGGCATTTCGACGCCATGGGCAAGATCGTGCTCGCCGGTTCGGTCGCCATGGGCCTCTCCTACCTGACGGAGTGGTTCACCACCTGGTATGGCGGCGAGCGGATAGAGCAGGAGCACCTGCACTACCTGTTCCACGGCGACTATGCGCCGCTCTACTACGCCATGCTCGGCTGCAACGTGGTGGTGCCGCAGCTCCTCTGGGCGGGCCGGCTGCGGCGGAACATCGCCGTCGCCTTCGTCGTCAGCATCGTCATCAATATCGGGATGTGGCTGGAGCGTATCCTGATCATCTGGAACACGCTTTCCCACACCCATCTGCCCAGCATGCGGCACGTCTTCTACCCCACCTTCTGGGACTGGGCGACGCTTGGCTGCTCCATCGGCTTCTTCGGCTTCCTGTTCTTCTGCTTCGTGCGGCTCCTCCCTTCGGTTGCGATGCACGATCTGAACAAGCGGCTGCATGAGGAGAAGGAGGCCCGGGCATGAGCCGCGAGCGCCTGCTGCTGGCCGAGTTCGCCGATCCGGAGACTCTGCTGGATGCCGCAAGGCGGGCGCGCGATGCGGGCTGGCGGGGGCTCGATGCGCATGTGCCCTTTGCCGTCGAGGGGCTGGCAGAGGCGCTAGGGTTCGGGAAGACACGCATCCGCCTTTTCATGCTGATAGGGGGTGTTGCCAGCGGCGCCTTCGTCTACTGGCTGCAGTGGTACAGCGCGGTGCTGAACTACCCCATCAACTCGGGCGGACGGCCGCTGCATAGTTGGCCGGTCTTCCTCATCCCCACTTTCGAGGCGGTGATCCTCGGCGCGACCCTCACCGGCATCGTCGCCTTCCTCATCTCCACCGGCCTGCCGCGGTTGCACCACCCGGCCTTCGCCGCACATGGCTTCGAGCGGGCGAGCCAGGACCGCTTCTTCCTGGCCGTCGCCGATCCGGCGGTGGATGCGGCGCGCTTCGCAGCCGCCCTGGACGGCCTCGGCGCGCTCTCGATCCGGGAGGTGCGGTGATGCGTCCCGCCATCCTCCTGCTGCCGCTGGCGCTGGCCGCCTGCCGGCAGGAGATGACTCGGCAGCGCCGTTACGACACCCATGAGCCCGCGCCGCTCTGGGCCGATGGCACCTCTGCGCGGCCGCTGCCGGCCGGGGTTGTCGCCCGCGGCGCCCTCGCGCGCGACGCCGCGGCGTTGAACCCGCCCGAGGTGACGCCGGCGCTGCTCGCACGCGGGCAGGAACGCTTCGGAATCTATTGCGCGCCTTGCCACGGCCCGGCCGGCGACGGCGACGGCATGATCCCCCGTCGCGGCTTCCCGCATCCGCCCAGCTACCACACCGCCCGGCTGCGCGCCGCCCCGGCCACCTATATCTACGGGGTCATCACCCGCGGCTATGGGGTCATGTACGGCTATGCGGCGCGGGTGGAGCCCGCCGATCGCTGGGCCATCATCGCCTATATCCGGGCGCTGCAACTCTCGCGCAGCGTGGAACTGGCATCCGTGCCCGAAGCCCGGCAGAAACTGCCATGAGCGTGCCGGGCTGGCTCCACGGCCATGCCGGCCGCCTCTTCCTGGCAGGGATCGCGGCGGCGTTGACACTGCTGCTCTGCGGCATCGTGGCGCCCGGCCTGGCCCTCTCCGGCTGGCTCGCCGGGCTGGTCTTCTGGCTGGGCATCGCGCTGGGTGCCTTTGCCCTGCTGGCGATCCATGCGCTCACCGGCGGCCTCTGGCTCGCGCCGCTCTTCCCGGTGCTGGCGCCGGCGGTGGCGACGCTGCCCGTCTTCGCATTGCTGGCCTTGCCCCTGCTGCCGGGTGCCGCGGCCCTATGGCCCTGGGTGGCGGACCCGTCCGTGGTGCCGCGCGCCACGGTGGCGCAATGGTACCTGAACCTGCCCGGCTTCGCCCTGCGCGGGGCGGTGGCGCTGGCCGGCTGGTCCGTGCTGGGTCTGCTGCTGGTCCGCAGCGGCGCCCGGCGCCCGGGCCTGGGTGCGCCGGCGCTGATCTTCCACGCCTTCGCCGTTACCCTCCTCGGCGTGGACTGGATCCTGTCGCTCGATCCGCATTTCCGCTCCACCGTCTTCGGTGCGGCGCTCGGCGTGACGCAGATCCTCGCGGCGCTCGCCTGGGCCGCGCTGCTGGAACCGGAGCCGGCGGGCTTCCGCGGCAAGGCGGGCGACCTCGCGCGGCTGATCATGGCGGCGGCCCTGGGTGCGGTCTATCTCGGCTTCGCGCAGTTCCTGGTCGCCTGGTACGGCAACCTTCCGTACAAGGCGGCGTGGTTCCTGAAGCGCGAGGAATTGCCCTGGATTCTGCTGGAAGGCGCCTCGGTGGCACTTTCCGCCATCCTTCCCGTTGCCGCCCTTCTGCCGGCCGTGCTGCGACGGAGCCCGCGCATGCTCGCCTGGGTCGGTGCCGGCGTGCTGCTGGGCGTCTGGCTGCATCTCGTCTGGCTGGTCGGCCCGCCCTTCGGGCCCTGGGCCATTGCCTCCGCCGCGCTTGGCACCCTCGCGGTGGGCGGGATCTGGACGGGCCTCGCGGGCGGGCCCTTCGCCGCGAGGCCGGCACGCGAGGTGGCGCATGGCGCGTGAGACCATCCTGACGGAGCGCCGCGAGCCCCCCGACCTTCGCCCCTGGCTGGTGGTCGGTGTCGGCCTCGGCACGCTTGGCCTGGTCGGGGCCGTGCTTGGCGTCGTGTGGCTGTTCGAGGCTTTCGGGGGAAGCCCCCTGGCCTCCGCCGTCGTCCCACCCTCCGCCTTCACGCCGCCGCAACTGCAGAGCGACCCGGCAGGGGAACTGCGCGACTATCAGGCCGCGCAGCGCGCGCGACTCTCGGACTATGCCTGGACCGACCGGGAGCGAGGGCTGGTGCGCATCCCGATCGAGCGGGCCATGGCCATCATCGCCGCGCGCGGCAGCGGCGCCTATGAGCCGCTCGACCCGCCCCGCATCCCGGACCCACGCCGGTGACGCGCCGCGGCCTTCTGGCCTTGCTGGCCGTGCTGCCGGCCACCCCCCTGACGGCGGAGGAGGTCGGCCTGGCGCCGCCGCCCGGCGCGACGCTGCCCCTCGACCTCCCGGTGCTCGATGCCTCGGGCCAACCGATCCGGATGGGCGAGGCGCTGGCTGGCCTGCCCGCGGTCTTCGCCTTCGCGGACTATGGCTGCACGACACTCTGCGGCACCGCGCTTGGCCTGGCCGCGGCGATGCTGCCGCAAACCGGGCTCGGGCCGGGGCATGATTACCGCCTGGTCGTGCTCGGACTGGATCCGGCCGACGGCCCGGGCACGGCCGCGGCGATGCGGCGCGCCTGGCTGGGAGAAGGTACCGCGCTCGCCGCAACCGCGCGCTTCCTGGAAGCCGAGACGCCCGTGCTGGCCGCCGCCACGCAGGCCCTCGGCTACCGGCTGCGGCGGCGCGGCGGAGGCTTCGACCATCCGCTGGCGCTTTTCATCCTGCGCCGCGATGGGCGGCTCGCGGCGACGCTGCCCGCACTCGGCGCGACGCCCGAAGCCGTGCGGGCGGCGCTGGACGGGGCAGCGAGGGATATGGTGCCGGGGCTTTTGGCGCAGGTGCGGCTGCTCTGCCAGGCGGCAGCCTCCGGACATGGGGCGGCATTGCGCAACGCCCTCGCCGCAGGCGGCGTCGCCACGCTCGGGATTCTGGGCGGAGCCTTCCTCCTCCTGCGGCGACGGGAGCGGCGGGCATGAGCCCCCTTACGCTCTGGCCGCAGACAGCCTCCGAACAGGCGTCGCGCATCGACGTACTGTTCACCGGATTGCTGGTGATCTCCGGCGCGATCCTGCTACTGGTCGCGGGCCTGCTGCTGGTCTTCTGCGCCCGTTACCGCCGCGGCTCCGCCGCGCCGCGCGGCAGCCTGCCGGAATTCCTCCGCCGTGACGTGGAGATCGGCTGGACGGCGGCCACGCTCTTCCTTGCGCTCTTCCTCTTCTGGTGGGCCGGCGCGACGCAATTGCGGGCCAGTGATCCACCGCCCGGCGCGCTGGAAATCCACGTTGTCGCGAAGCAATGGATGTGGAAGACGCGCCACCCCGGTGGTGCGCGGGAGATCAACGCGCTGCATGTTCCGCTCGGGGAGCCGGTTCGGCTCATCATGACTTCGCAGGACGTGATCCACAGCTTCTTCGTGCCGGCCTTCCGCTTGAAGCAGGATGTGCTGCCGGGCCGCTTCACCGAGATGTGGTTCCGCGCCACCAGGCCGGGCGAGTACCGGCTCTTCTGCGCCGAATTCTGCGGCACCGACCATGCCCGCATGGGTGGCATCGTCACGGTCATGGAACCGGAAGACTTCGCCCGTTGGGTCGCGGCCCAGCCGCAGGAGGAGGATCTGGCCGGTGAGGGGGCCACGCTCTTCACCGCGCTCGGCTGCTCCGGCTGCCATGCGCCGGCCTCGGCGGTGCATGCCCCGGTCCTCGCCGGAATCTACGGGCGCGTCGTGCACCTGGCGGATGGGCGCATGGTGCGGGCTGACGAGGCCTATCTCCGCGATTCCATCCTGCAGCCGGAGCGGGACGTAGTGGCGGGCTACGAGCCTGTCATGCCGTCCTTCGACGGCGTGGTGGACGAAGGCGACCTGCAGCGGCTGGTGGCCTATATCCAATCCCTGCGTGGGGAGGTGGCACGATGAGCGGCACCACGGCGGAACGCGCCATCCCCGGGACGCCGCCACGCGAGGGGAACTATCTCACCACGGAGACCAGCCTCGCCTCCTGGCTGCTGACCACCGACCACAAGCGCATCGCGCTGCTCTACATGGCGGCGATCACCGTCTTCTTCTTCGTCGGTGGGATCGGCGCAGTGGCAATGCGGATCGAGCTTTTCACGCCGCAGGCCGACCTGCTCTCGGCCGATGCCTATAATCGCGCCTTCACCTTCCATGGCGTGATCATGGTGTGGTTCTTCCTGATCCCGTCCATCCCCAACATCCTCGGCAACTTCCTGCTGCCTCTGATGATCGGGGCGAAGGACCTGGCCTTTCCGCGGCTGAACCTGATCAGCTGGTACGTCTTCATCATTGCTGGTGTGCTGGCGGCCTGTACGCTGCTGGCCGGTGGCGTCGATACGGGCTGGACCTTCTACACGCCGCTTTCGACCGCCTTCGCCAACGGGCATGTGCTGCTGGCGGCGGCGGCGGTCTTCGTTGCCGGCTTCTCGACCATCGCCACGGCGGTGAACTTCATCGTCACGGTGCACCTGCTGCGGGCGCCGGGCCTTACCTGGTTCCGCCTGCCGCTCTTTGTCTGGGCGATCTACGCCACCAGCGTCGTGATGGTACTGGCGACACCCGTGCTGGCCATGGTGCTGCTGCTGATCTTCGCGGAGCGCGCCTTCGGCATCCCGGTCTTCGATCCGCTGCGCGGCGGCGCCCCCATCCTGTTCCAGCACCTGTTCTGGTTCTACAGCCACCCCGCCGTCTATATCATGATCCTGCCGGCCTTCGGCGTGATCTCGGAACTCGTCACCTGCTACGCCCGGCGGCGGATCTTCGGCTACAGCTTCATGGTCTACGCGATCCTGTGGATCTCGCTGGTGGGTTTCCTGGTCTGGGGCCACCATATGTTCGTCTCCGGCCAGTCCGTCTTCGCCAACCTGGCCTTCTCCCTGCTGTCCTTCGTCGTAGCGGTGCCTTCCGCCATCAAGACGTTCAATTGGACAGCGACACTCTACCGCGGCCAGATCATCTTCGATGCGCCGATGATCTATGCGCTGGGCTTCATCGGGCTGTTCACCATCGGCGGGCTGACGGGACTGTTCCTGGCTTCCGTACCGGTGGACGTTCACGTGACGGACACCTACTTCGTCGTCGCGCATTTCCATTACATCATGGTCGGCGGCGCGGTCTCCGCGCTCTATGGCGGCCTGGCCTTCTGGTGGCCGAAGATGACGGGGCGGCTCTACCCGGAAGGCTGGGCACGCTTCGCCGCGGTGATGATGTTCTTCGGCTTCGGCTTCACCTTCTTTCCCATGTTCATCATGGGTTTCCTCGGCATGCCACGGCGCTACCATGTCTATCCGGAGGAATTCCAGGTCTGGCATGTGCTGGCCTCGGCGGGCGCGGTCATCCTGGCCGCCGCCTATCTGCTGCCGATGGGGTTCCTCGGCTGGTCGCTGGTCTGGGGACGGCGGGCGCCGGCCAATCCCTGGGGCGCGACGGGGCTGGAATGGCAGACCTCCTCGCCGCCACCCAAGGAGAATTTCCACACGTTGCCTTCCGTTGACGAAGGCCCCTACCAATACCACCCCGAGCATGCCGGCCCGCCAGCCATGGAACGCGAGCCGCACCGCCCGCAGGGAAGGCAGCCTTGAGCGGCATCGCCGCCCGCCAGGCAGCGCTGCGGAAGCCATGGCGCAGCCTGCGACGGGAGCGGGAATGTGTCTCCCTCGGTACCTGGGTCTTCATCGGCAGCGAGGCAATGTTCTTCGCCAGCGCGCTGCTGGCCTATGCCGTCAACCGCAGCCTCTGGCCCGAGGCATTCGCGGCAGCGGGACGGGAAACCAGCATCATTTATGGCACCGTCAACACGGTGCTGTTGCTGACCAGCAGCCTGACGATGGCCGCGGCCGCCGAGGGCGCGCGCGCCGGGCTGCGGCGCCTGACACTGGGCTGCCTGGCCTTGACGGCAGCGCTCGGCCTCGCCTTCCTCGCCGTGAAAGGGTTCGAGTACCGCGAGGACATCCACAAGCATCTCGTCCCCGGTGCAGGCTTCAGGCTGGACGAGCCGCAGGCCCAGATCTTCTTCGCCTTCTACTGGCTGCTGACAGGGGTGCATGCCCTGCACCTCTCGACCGGCATCGGGATCGTGGTGACGCTGTTCGTCCAGGCCTGGCGCGGCAGCCGGCCGCTGGCCAGCCCGGCCTTCGAGGGTGCCGGACTCTACTGGCATTTCGTGGATCTGGTGTGGATCTTCCTCTACCCGCTGCTCTACCTCATGGGGCGGTCATGATGGGCCTTGGCGAGACTCTGCCGCGCACCGCGGGCGCGATCTGGCGCCGCATACTGCCGGTCTGGGTCGGCCTGATGGCGCTGCTCGCGGCCACGGTCTTCTGCGCCTACCTGCCGCTCGGCCGAGTGAACCTCATGCTCTCGCTCGCCATCGCGGCGGCGAAGGGGGCACTGGTTGTGCTGTTCTTCATGCAGCTCAGGCGGCCTGACCCGCTGCTGCGGCTTGCCGCCTGCGCTGCGCTGGTCTTCGTGGCGTTCCTGTTCTCGTTGACGTACTCCGATGTCCTGACCCGCGCAGCCCCGGCGCAGCCCGGCACGGTGATGCCGCGCAGCATGCCGCAGGTGCCCGCGACGGGGCAGCGAGCCTTCTGATGGACGGCGCCGGCCCCGTGGCCCTCGGGTGCCCCCCCGGAAGCCCACAGCCGTAGCCCTGGTCGGCGCGGGGCGCGCTGACTGCTCCGGTCACGAGGTGGGGGCATGTCGTGGATCGCGACCGAAGGTCCGCCTTCCGCCCTGGGCAAGGGAAACCCCTGCGGCGATGCCCCGGCCGGCCTTTTCCCGGGAGCATCGGCACAGGCCGGAACGGGGCCCGCATCCGCACCCGGCGGATGCTCGGCACGAGCCAGCCCCCCGCCCACGGGCCTTGTCGGACCCCGCCACCTCAACAGCCCGGGAATGCCCCCGGGAAACGCCTTCCGGCTTCCGGGCCGCAGGTGCCATCATCATCGTGACCGGAGGAAGCGCGGAGTGGAGGCCGTAGCGGTTGACGCTCGGCCAGGAAACGGCTCGCATCCCCGAATATGCGCGGCCAGGTCGCGCCAAGGGGGCAGGCTACCAAGCGGCCAGGAGCGGATTCGGGAGAGGGGCCACATGCAGACCGTGTCACGCTGGCGAAAGCCGGCCATGATCGCTATCGCGCCACTGGTGCTGGGACCGCTCGCGGGCTGCGGGTACACGGTTGAACGCAGCAGCCGCATCGCCGCCAATGAACGTGCCCTCGCCGAAGCCGAGGCGCGCGGCGGCGCACTGCGCCAGCGCGTTTCGGAGCTTGAGGCGGCGCTGGCGGCGGAGCGGCGTGCCGCCGGCGACCTCGCGGCCCTGGAGCAGCGGCTGGATCAGGCCCGTGGCGCCCTGGCCACCGCCCAACGCGCCCGCCGCACCGCGGACCAGGAAGCGCGAAGGCTGCGGGAGCAACTGGCTGCCGAGGAGCGGCAATTGGCCGCGTTGCAAGGCGAGGCCGGGGCGTTGCGTCAATCCTCCAGCCGCAGCCAGGAGGAGCTGACCGCCGCCGAGGCGCGCCTCGAAAGGCTACGCAGCGCGGCCTCGGCCGAGGATCAACGCTTGGCCGGACTGCGCAACTCGGCCAGCGCGGCCGAACGGCGCCTCGCGGAATTGCGCGACCAGGCCACCGCACAGGATGGGCGGCTCGCCGCCCTGGGCGAACGCCGGGGCGCGGAAGAACGGCGCCTGGCCGCGCTGCAGGAACAGACGGCGCAGGGGGAACGGCGCCTGGCCGAACTGCGTGGCGCGGCGGCCACCGAGGAAAGGCGCCTGGCCGAGCTGCGCGAGCGCGCCCAGGCCGAGGATGGGCAGTTGTCGGCGCTTCGCCGCCTTCTCGGGCAGACCCAGCAGTCGCTGACGGAGCGCCAGCAGGCCGGCACCGAGGCGGAGCGCCGGCTGGCGGCATTGCGCGAGGCCGCGGCGGCCGAGGACCGGCGCCTTCAGTCCCTGCGCGGCAGCATCGCGCAGGCCCAGCAGGCATTGGCGGAACGCCAGCAGGCCGGCACCGAGACCGAGCGTCGCCTTGGCAGCCTGCGCGATGAACTCGGCACCGCCGAGCGTGATCTGGCGGCGCGGCGCCGCGCGCTGGCCGAGGCCGAGGCGCGGCTGGGCAGCATCACCCAGGCGGAGCAGTCGGCCGCGGGCCGCGTGCGCAGCCTGGAATCCCGGGCCGCCGAGTTGGGGGGCAACGTGACCGGCACCGAACAGCGGCTTGCCGGGCTGCGCGACTCCCTGGCCAGCGCCGAAGCGACCCTGGCCGAGCGCCGCAACGCGGTGAGCCAGGCCGAGGCGGAGCTGGCCAGCCTGACCACGCGGCGCGAGCAGGCCGCGGCGGAACTGCGGAGCCTGGAGGTCCGGACCGCCGAACTGCGCAACGAGATCGGCAGGGCCGAAAGACGGCTGGCCGAGTTGCGCGACGGCACCACGGCGGAGGAGCGCAACCTGCAGGCCGTGCGTGCCGAGGTGCGGGCGGCCAACACGGAACTGGCTTCCCGGCGCACCGCCCTTGCCGAGGCGGAGAACCGCCTGGCCGCCGCCAACCGTGCCGTGGATGCCGCCGGCACGCGCATGCGCGGATTCGAGGCGGAGGCACAGCAGATCTCTGCCGGCACCGACGGCGCCCGGCAGGAGCAGGTCCGGTTGCGCGAACAGGCGGAGACGCTGCGCGCGGAGGTCGCCACCATGGAGCGGCGGCGCCAGGAGCTTGGCACCCAGGTCGCCGAGGTGGAAGAGCGGCTGCGTCAGCGGCGCCAGGAACTGGCACAGCTCGGCGCCCGGCTGGCACGTGAACGCCAGGCCCTGGAGACGGTGCCGGCGACCGGCGGCACGGCGGCACCGGCCGGTCCGGCGACCAGCGACAGGCCAGGCGAAAGCACGACGCCCCAATAGGACTGCCGCGGCATGGGCTGCCGGCCCATGCCGCGGCAGCCGGGGACAGGCTGCCACC
>JAEWCI010000612.1 GCA_023390705.1 Pseudomonadota bacterium | reverse complement strand
ACACCATGACCGCCGCGGTGAAGAAGCTCATCGCCCGGGGCAAGGAACGCGGCTACGTCACCTATGACGAACTGAACGCTGCCCTGCCCTCCGACCAGGTTTCCTCCGAGATGATCGAGGACACCATGGCGATGCTGAGCGAGATTGGCATCAACGTGGTGGAGCCCGAGGAGACGGAGGAAGGCGAGGCCGGCCTCGCCAAGCCTGTCGAGAAGGAGGACAAGCAGGAGGACGAGGAGTCCGGCGGCAATGTGGAGGAGGAGACCCTCGGCCGCACCGACGACCCCGTCCGCATGTACCTGCGCGAGATGGGCAGCGTCGAGCTGCTTTCGCGCGAGGGCGAGATCGCCATCGCCAAGCGGATCGAGGCGGGGCGCGACATGATGATCGGCGGGCTCTGCGAAAGCCCGCTCACCTTCAAGGCCATCGTCGCCTGGCATGATGCGGTGAAGGAAGGCCGCATGCTGCTGCGCGACGTGATCGACCTGGAAGGCACCGCCAATGCCGGCAACCCGGAAGCCGCGGCCCCCGACCCGGATGAGGAATTCGAGGAAGGCGAGGAGGGCGAGGGGCTCGGCCTCTCGCTCTCGGCGCTGGAGGAGAAGCTGAAGCCGGAGGCGCTGGCCGCCTTCGAGGCCATCGAGGCCGGCTACGCCAAGCTGCACAAGATGCAGCAGAAGCGCATGGACGCCTACACTTCCGGCGAGGAACTGGCCGCCCGCGGCGAGAAAACCTACGAAAGGGCGCGGGCCGAGCTGGTGGGGCTGGTGGAGAAGGTCCGCCTGCACAACAACCGCATCGAGGAGCTGGTGGACCAGCTCAAGGGGCTGAACCGCAAGCTGACCGCGATGGAAGGCCAGGTGCTGCGGCTGGCCGAGGCCAGCAAGGTGAAGCGGGAGGAATTCCTGCAGCACTGGCGCGGCGCCGAGCTTGACCCCGGCTGGTTCGACCGGGTGGCGAAGCTGCCGGGCAAGCCCTGGAAGACCTTCGCCGCCAACTCCCGCGAGGAGGTGGAGGACCTGCGCGCCCGCATGGCCATGGTCGCCACCGAAACCGGCCTGCCGATCGACGAATTCCGCCGCGTGTTCAGCACCGTCGCGCGTGGCGAGCGCGACATGAGCCAGGCGAAGAAGGAGATGATCGAGGCGAATCTCCGCCTGGTGATCTCCATCGCCAAGAAATACACCAATCGTGGCCTGCAATTCCTGGACCTGATCCAGGAAGGGAATATCGGCCTGATGAAGGCTGTGGACAAATTCGAGTACCGCCGCGGCTACAAATTCAGCACCTATGCGACCTGGTGGATCCGCCAGGCCATCACCCGCTCCATCGCCGACCAGGCCCGCACCATCCGCATCCCGGTGCACATGATCGAGACGATCAACAAGCTGGTCCGCACCTCCCGCCAGATGCTGCATGAGATCGGGCGCGAGCCGCAGCCCGAGGAACTGGCGGAAAAGCTCGGCATGCCGCTGGAGAAGGTGCGCAAGGTCCTGAAGATCGCCAAGGAGCCGATCAGCCTGGAGACGCCGATCGGCGACGAGGAGGACAGCCATCTCGGCGACTTCATCGAGGACAAGGCTGCCATCATCCCGCTCGACGCCGCCATCCAGTCCAACCTGCGGGAGGCCACCACGCGGGTGCTTTCCTCGCTCACGCCGCGTGAGGAACGGGTGCTGCGGATGCGCTTCGGCATCGGCATGAACACCGACCACACGCTGGAAGAGGTAGGCCAGCAGTTCAACGTGACGCGCGAACGCATCCGCCAGATCGAGGCCAAGGCGCTGCGCAAGCTGAAACACCCCTCCCGCTCCCGGAAGCTGCGCAGCTTCCTGGACAATTGAGGCTGTCCGCCGTGACCGAGGCGGTCATTCCCGTCGCCGTCGATGTCACCTTTCTCCGTATGGACGCGCCACCATGGGAGCCGGCGCCCCGCCTGCCCGCGGGGGCGCGTGTGGAGCGGGTGGCACGTTGTTCGGTGGCCTTCTACCGCTACCTCTACGACACCGTCGGGCATGACTATGTGTGGTGGCTGCGCCGCACCCTGAGCGATGCCGAACTGCACGGCGTCCTCGGCAACCCCGGCGTTTCCATCCATGTGCTCTACCAGGGCGGCGAACCGGCCGGCTTCTACGAGCTTGACCGGCGCAACCGGCCCGCGGTCAATCTTTCCTATTTCGGGCTGATGCCCTTCGCCATCGGGGCTGGGATCGGCCGTGCCTTCCTGCGCCATGCGGTGGACAGTTGCTGGGCCGAGGGGGCGCGGGCCGTTACGGTGAACACCTGCACCGCCGACCATCCCCGCGCCCTGCCGAACTACCTGGCCGCGGGCTTCACCCGGCTGCGCACGGTACGGGAGATCTGGCGGGTGCCCACCCGGCTCGGCCTGCCTATCCCCGAGCGGCTGCGGCTGGGATGACCGGGTATCGCTAAATCGCGATACGGGTTGTGTCCGGGAGCGGACGGCCCCATATGGAGCGCGTCAACCCGTCTGGTTCGGCCCGTCCCGTCAGCTTCCTCGTGGAGCGCCGCGCCTGGTTTCCGTCCCGTGAAGGCAGATTGGCCCGTCCCGCGATGGCGCGGGGCGGCACCCTGGCATGATGGGATACCCACAATGGCCAACGGCACCGTAAAGTGGTTCAATGCTACCAAGGGCTATGGATTCATCCAGCCCGAGGACGGCACCTCCGATGTTTTCGTGCACATCTCCGATGTGCAGCGCGCCGGCCTGGACGGCCTGAAGGACGGGCAGCGGGTCAGCTATGACCTGCAGCGTGGCCAGCAGGGCAAGACCTCGGCCTGCAACCTGAAGCTCGGTTGAACCGGGAGGGCGGGGCGGTTCGCCGCCCCGCTGCCTATTCAGAGGGAGCATCACCACCGGCAGGAGATTGCCATGTCACCGCATCGCTTCATCGTCGGGCAGAATGTCGAATTCCTGCCGCGGCAATTCGACAGCAACGTGCCGCGGGGCACCTATGTGGTCGTGCGCCAATTGCCGGGGCCGCCGCATGACCGGGAATACCGGGTCAAGAACGTGGCGGACGGGCATGAGCGGGTGGTGCTGGAAAGCCAGTTGCGCGAATTGCCGCGCGCGCCTTCCCTCTCTGGCTGATTCCAACTGGGGGAGAGCGCATGGCGCGCAGACCGAATTACGGCCAGCAGCGGGCCGAAGTGAACCGCGCGAAACAGGCCAAGGCGGAAGCCAAGCAGCGTGAACGCGACGAAGCCGTGGCGCGTCGCCGGGCAGAGCGCGAGACGGAACAGCCGTCCGAGACACTTCCGACGAACGAGAAGACATCCTGAAC
>JAEWCI010000441.1 GCA_023390705.1 Pseudomonadota bacterium | reverse complement strand
CGATAGGTGGTGATCTTGCCGCCGAATACCGCAAGCAGCGGCGCACCGGCCGTGTCCAGCTTCAGCACATAGTCGCGGGTGACGGCGGAAGGATCCTCGGTGCCGTCGTCATGCAGCGGCCGCACCCCGGCATAGCTCCAGACGATATCCTCCGGCCGGGGCGCCACGCGGAATTGCCGCGCCACCGCGGCGCAGAGATAGGCCGCTTCCTCCGGCGTGCAGCGTGCCTCGGCCGGGTTGCCCTCATGCGGCACGTCGGTGGTGCCGACCAGGCTGTAGCTGCCCTCATAGGGGATGACGAAGACCACCCGGCCATCGTCGTTCTGCAGGATATAGGCCTGCTCGCCCGGGTAGAGCGCCGGCAGCACGATATGGCTGCCGCGGACCAGCCGCACCCGGCCCGGCGTGGCGGTATGCGCGGCTTCCTGCGCCTGCAGCACCCAGGGACCTGCGGCGTTCACCAGGGCGCGGGCGCGGACGCTGCTCTCCCGCCCGGCGGCATCGCGCAGCCGGCAGGTCCAGCCTTCGGCACCGCGGTCGGCGCCCAGGAAGGTGGTGCCGACGGCGATGGTGGCGCCGCGCCGGGCCGCATCCTTCGCGTTCAGCACCACCAACCGGGCATCCTCCACCCAGCAGTCGGAATAGGCGAAGGCGGCACAGATCTCCGGCCGCAGGGGCGCGCCATAGGGGTGGATGTGGGTGTCGATCGCCTCGGTGCCAGGCAGGCTGACGCGGCGGGCGAGGTTGTCGTAGAGGAACAGCCCGGCGCGGATCATCCAGCGCGGCCGCATCTCCGGCCGGTGCGGCAGCACGAAGCGCATCGGCCAGACGATGTGCGGGGCGATGCGCAGCAGCACCTCGCGCTCGGCCAGGGCTTCGCGCACCAGGCGGAACTCGTACTGCTCCAGGTAGCGCAGGCCGCCATGGATCAGCTTGGAACTGGCGGAGGAAGTGGCGCCGCCGAGGTCGCCACGCTCCGCCAGCAGCACGGAAAAGCCACGGCCGGCGGCATCCCGGGCAATGCCGACGCCATTGATGCCGCCACCGATGACCAGAAGGTCAACCACCACAGGCGTCACAGAAGCCTTCCCCGGATTCGGGTGACGACCACTTCCGCCACCACCACCACGGCCAGGATGGCCAGCAGCACGGTGGCCACGCGGTCCCATTGGAAGAAGTTGATGGCGTCATCCAGCACCACGCCGATGCCGCCCGCGCCGACCAGGCCAAGCACCGCGCTCTCCCGCACATTGATGTCCCAGCGGAACAGCGCCACGCCCCAGAAGGCGGGCTGCACCTGCGGCCAGACCGCCTTCAGCATCACCGCGCCCCAGGACGCACCGGCGGCGCGCAGGGCTTCCAGCGGGCCGGGGCTGGTTTCCTCCAGCGCCTCGGCCAGCAGCTTGCCGACGAAGCCGATGGAGCGGAAGGCGATGGCGAAGGTGCCCGCGGCCGGGCCAGGGCCGAACACCGCGACGAAGATCAATGCCCAGACCAGCGAGTTCACGGAACGCGAGCCCACCAGGATCAATTGCGCCAGCAGGTTCAGCGCCGGCACCGGGCAGACATTGCGCGCCGCCAGCAGCGCCACCGGTACCGCCAGGCCGAAGGACAGGATGGTGCCGAGGGTGGCGATGTGCAGCGTCTCGACCAGCGCCACATGCACCGCGGGGTAGTAGTGGCCGAGGTCCGGCGGCCACATGCGGAGCAGCAGGTCGGCCATCTGCTCCGGCGCATCGGCCAGGAATTCCGGGATGATGTCGATGCTGCGCATCGCCCATACGCAGGCGGCCACCACCGCCAGCCAGACCAGCCAGCGGGCGATGCGCTGCTGTGGCGTGAAGCGGTGCCATTCGCGCAGCAGGGGAGCGGTCGCGCTCATCGCAGCGCCGCCCGCACCCGGCCGGAAAGCAGCTCCGCCAGGAAGATCAGCGCGATGATGGCAATCAGGATGGCGCAGACGAAGTCGTAGTCGAAGCGCTTGAAGGCGGCGAAGAGCGTTCCGCCGATGCCCCCGGCGCCGACGATGCCGACCAGGGTGCTGTTCCGCAGGTTGGAATCCAGTTGGTACAGGCAGAAGCCGACGAAGCGGGACGCCACCTGCGGCAGCACCGCATAGAGCAGCACCGCAGCCCCCGGCGCGCCGGCGGCCCGCACCGCCTCCACCGGCTTCATCGAGATCTCCTCGATCGCCTCGGCGAAGAGCTTGGCGATGAAGCCCATGCTGGCGATGGTCAGCGCCGCGACCCCGGCCAGGGCGCCGAAGCCGATCGCCTTCACGAAGAGGATGGCGACGATGACGTAGTGCAGGCTTCGGCAGAGCGCGATGAAACCCCTCGTCGGCGTGCTGACGAACCAGGGTGAGAGGTTGCGCGCCGCCATCAGCCCCAGCGGCAGGGAGAACAGGATGCCGAGCGCGGTGGCCAGCACCGCGATCTGCAGGCTTTCGACCAGCCCTTCGACGAGCAATTCCCAGCGGGCGAAATTGGGCGGCACCATGCGCGCCAGGAAGCGGGCACCTTCGCCGAAGCCCACGGAAAGCCGCGCCCAGGTGATATCCAGTTGCGCCCCGGCATAGACGGCGTAGAGCGCCAGCGCCAGCAGTCCGGCGCGGGCCGCCCAATTCGGTGCGAAGGCCCGGCGCGCCGCGGCCTGGGCTGCGGCGCTCACAGCCAGTCCTCGCCGCCGTAGATCTGCCGCAGATGCACCGGCTCCAGCGCCTCCGGCGGGCCGTCGAACACCACCACGCCGCCGGCCATGCCGATGATGCGCTGGGCGAAGCGCTTCGCCAGCTCGACATTATGGATGTTGATGATGACCGGCACGCCGGCCTCGCCGGTCAGCCGTGCCAGCAATTCGAGCACCTCCACGGCGGTCTTGGGATCGAGCGAGGAGGTCGGCTCGTCGGCCAGCAGCAATTCCGGGTCCTGCATCAGCGCCCGGGCGATGCCGACACGCTGGCGCTGTCCGCCGGAAAGGGCGTCCGCGCGGCGCGTTGCGTGTTCCGGCAGGCCGACCGCGTCCAGCAGGTCGAAGGCACGGGCGATGTCGGCCGCCGGGTAGCGCCGCAGCCAGGCGCGCCACAGCGGCACATAGCCAAGTCGGCCGCAGAGCAGGTTCTCCATGACGGAGAGCCGCTCCACCAGGTTGTATTCCTGGAACACCATGCCGATGCGCCGCCGCGCCAGGCGCAGCGCCCGGCCGCGCAACCCGGTCAGGGGCTGGCCGTGCAGGCTGATCTCGCCCCGCGTGGGCTCCACCAGCCGGTTGATGCAGCGGATCAGCGTGGACTTGCCGGTGCCGGAAGGGCCGATGACCGCGGTGATGCCCCGCGGCGCGATATCGAGGTCGATGCCGTGCAGCAC
>JAEWCI010000321.1 GCA_023390705.1 Pseudomonadota bacterium | reverse complement strand
CATCGCCAATACCGCCGGCGGCATCGTGGTGGGCAAGCTCGGCACCGCCACGGTCGGTGCCGACGAGCTGGCCCATGCGCTGCGCGCCGAATCCGGCTCCTCGCCCGAGGAGGAGGCGCTGCTGGATTGGGAGGCGGCGGCAAGGCTGGTGGCGGAGTGGAAGGCACATGGCCTGCGCGTCGGCTTCATCAATGGCTGCTTCGACATCCTGCACGCCGGCCATGTCCAATTGCTGCGCGCTGCCCGCCGCCGCTGCGACCGGCTGATCGTCGCATTGAACACCGATGCCAGCGTGGCCCGGCTGAAGGGGCCGTCCAGGCCGGTGAACAGCCTGGCCGACCGTGCGGCGGTGGTCTCGGCGCTGGCCTCGGTGGATGCGGTGGTGGGCTTCGCCGAGGATACGCCGCTGGAGATCATACGCGCCCTGAAGCCGGACGTGCTGATGAAGGGCGCCGACTACACGGTGGAAACCGTGGTCGGCGCCGCGGAGGTGCAGGCCGCGGGCGGCGAGGTGGCGCTGCTGGACCTGCTGCCGGGCCGCTCCACCACTGGGATCATCGCCCGGGCGAAGGGGTAGGGGCAGGCTTTCCCGCCGCATCCTTGCTGATCCGCAGGGGTGGTCCTGGTCACTGCCTTCCGCCCAGCGCGCCTCTCCCGGCGCCGGAGCCTTCGAAAGGCTTCTGCGGCTGGCCGCGATGACAAGACGGAAGGAGTGCCGGCCGCGCGGGGCGCTCCGGCCGGTTCCGGCTACCCTTCCGCCTTCACGCCATAGTCGCGCTCGGCATGTTCCGGGCTGACCAGCCCATACCGCAGGTCGCGCTGCACCAGCGCGGGGTCGCGTTGCTTCGGGTCGCCATAGCCGCCGCCGCCGGGCATCTCCACCACCAGCCGTTCGCCGGCGGGGATCACCTGGAAGCCCTTGGGCCGCATCTCCGTGCCATTGGCCAGGGAGAGGCGGCCATTCCCGCCGGGCAGCCCGCCCTCGCGGCCGCGCGCGGGGTATTTCACCCGCTCGAAGGTGGCGTGAATGCCGAAGGGGGCGCCGTGACGGTGCTCCACCTCCATCACCTGGCCCAGCCCGCCGCGGTACCGGCCGGGGCCGCCGGAATCCGGGCGGTATTCCTTCTTCCAGATGACCAGCGGCGCGATGGTCTCCGTGATCTCCACCGGCACGTTGCGCACGCCGGAAGGGAAGGGGGTGGCGGAAAGCCCGTCCTTGGTGGGGCGCGCCCCGGTGCCGCCGGAATGGAAGGTGGTGACCTGGAAGGGCGGCGCATTGGCCCCGGTGCCGCCGGTGATGCCGTGCCCGGCGCCAAGCTTCAGGTTCCACAGGTTGCTGGTGCCCTCGGCCGGCACGCGGCCCGGCAGGGACTGGTGCAGCGCGCCATAGACCACATCCGGCAGCATATGGCCGATGGTGGAGCGCGCATTCACCGCCGCCGGCCAGGGCGCATTGACGATGGTGTTTTCGGGCGCCGTCACCAGCACAGCGTCCAGCGTGCCGGCATTGTTCGGGATGGTCGGCGCGACGATGCACTTCACCCCGAAGGCGGTGTACGCCTCCGTGTAGCAGATCGGGCAGTTGATGCCGTAGTCCGAAGCTTCCGAGGTGCCGGCGAAATCCACCTTCACATGGTCGCCCGCGATGGTCACGGCGGCCTTCAGGTCGATGGGCTTGTCATAGCCGTCGATCCGCATGGCGCCGTGCCAGGTGCCCTGCGGCAGCTTCGCCACGGCCGCCGCCATGCCGGCGCGGGAGCGGCTGATGATGTGCTCGCCCAGCTCGTTCAGGTCGTCCAGCCCATGCTCGGAGAGCATGTCGGAAAGCCGCTTCTCGCCAATCAGGTTGCAGGCGACGAGGGCATGGATGTCGCCCTCCACCTGCTCAGGCTCCCGCACATTGGCGCGGACCATGCGCATCAGGCTTTCGTCCCAGGCATTCTCCCGCACCAGCGGCAGCAGCGGGATGAACAGCCCCTCGTGGAAGACCTGCCGGCCATCCGGCGACTGGCCCCAGCCGCCGATATCCACGACATGGGTGGTGCAGGAGAAGAGGCCCACCAGCTTCCCCTTGTGGAAGGCCGGCGAGGTCACCACCAGGTCGTAGAGGTGGCCAGTACCCTTCCAGGGGTCGTTGGTGATGTAGTGGTCGCCCGGCCGCATCGTCTCCACCGGGAATTCCCGGATGAAGTGGATGACGCTGCGGGCCATGGAGTTGATATGGCCGGGCGTGCCCGTCACCGCCTGGGCCAGCATCTGGCCCTTCAGGTCGAAGACGCCGGCGGAGATGTCCCCCGCTTCCCGCGCGCTGGTGGAGAAGGCGGTGCGTACCAGGGTGCGGGCCTGCTCCTCCACCACGGAAAGCAGGCGGTTCCACATGACCTGCAGGCGGATATCGGTCAGCGAGGTCATGCCTCATCCTCCAGCACGATCTGCGACAGGGCGTTGATGCGGGCGGAGAAGCCGCGCGGCACGACGGTGGTGGTGCCGGCCTCGGTGATCAGCGCCGGGCCGGCGAGAGTGGCGCCGGGCGCGAGCGATCTGCGCTCATGCACCGCTGCCGATTCCAGCCTTCCGGTCGCGGGGTCGAAGACCTCGCG
>JAEWCI010000314.1 GCA_023390705.1 Pseudomonadota bacterium | reverse complement strand
GGTAAGCGGTGGCCGGGAAACCGCCCGCCGCCAGCCGGATGGCCGGCGCCATCACATCCGCCAGCGCCAGGCTGCCATGCCGTGCCAGTGCCTCGCACCAGGCAAGCAGGTTGCCCGGCACGGCCACCGACAGGGGGCCGACGGCATTGGCCCGGCCCACCGTCTCCAGCGCCGCCGGCCATTCCTGGCTGACGGGCGTGAACATGTCCGGCCGTCCCGCGGCCGGCACGGTGGATAGCCCGTCAATCACGCCGTGGCTGCCGTCCGGCAGGCGCAGATGCATCATGCCGCCGCCGAGCAGCCCGACCATCATCGGCTCCACCACCGTCAGGGCGAACAGCGCCGCGACGGCGGCATCCACCGCATTGCCGCCGGCCGCCAGCATTTCCGCCCCCGCTGCCGAGGCCAAAGGGTGGTTGGTGACGACCATGCCGCGAGAGCCCCAGGCCGGACGCTTCTCGCATTCGAAGACGGTGCCGGCGCACTGGCGCCAGTCGGTTGCGGACATGCCTGGTCTTCCCCCTGCTTCGGCCTCGGCGCAGACTCGCCATTTCCGCGGCCGCCGGCAAGTCGCGGCCGGAAGGAGCACGCCATGCCCCGCATCGCCCTGAACCCGGAAACCGATATCCTCGGCGTGGTGGATTGCCAACCTGATTTCATGCCGGGCGGCGCCCTGGCGGTGCCGCAGGGCGATGCCATCCTGCCGGTGCTGGCACGGCTGCTGGAAGGCCCCTTCGTTCATGCCTTCGCCACCCAGGACTGGCACCCCGCCGACCATCTTTCCTTCGCCAGCCAGCACCCCGGCCGCGCGCCCTTCGAGACAGTGACGATGCCCTATGGCGAGCAGACGCTGTGGCCCAATCATTGCGTGCAGGGCACGCCGGGCGCCGCGCTGCACCCCGGGCTGCCGCAGGCACGGGTGGAACTGATCATCCGCAAGGGCTTCCACCGTGCGATAGACAGCTACTCCACCTTCTTCGAGAACGACCGCGCCACCACCACCGGCCTGGCAGGCTGGCTGCGGGCACGGGGCTTCCGCCGCGTCTTCCTTGCCGGGCTGGCCACCGACTACTGCGTCGCCTTCTCGGCCGAGGACGCGGTCCGGCTGGGCTTCGAGGTCTGCGTCATCGAGGATGCCTGCCGCGGCATCGGCCTGCCCCTCCCGGGCGGCGGCACCACCCTGGATGCGGCACGGGAAAGGCTGAAGGCGGCGGGGGTGCGCATCCTGGCAAGCGGGGATGTTGGTGGCGGATGACCACCTGATACCCGGTGCAGAAAGCCTCGACTTTCGGAGCCGGGTATCGACGCGCAGGGTTGCCGGGCTCCCAACCTGGCCTCGATGTCATGGGAGCCCGGTGTGGCGGCTGCGTGCGAGACAAGGAATCATGCTGGCCGCATGGCCGCTGACCATCGGTCGGGATTTCATGCGGCCGGATCACCGAAAAGCCCGAACCATGCGACAGGATGGAAGGCCGGACCCTGATCGGCGCGGATGGCGGCACCGGCCATGGTCCGGCAGGAAAGCGGCCTTCAGGCGTAGAGGATATCGCTTGCCTGGATGCTGGGGGTGCCGGCCAGGAACACATGGTCGGCGCCGTAGTCCACACGGATGCCGCTGCTTCCCCTATAGGTGGCGGGCCGCCAGGACAGGCTGGCGGCGGTCAGCCCGGTGAGGACCAGCTTGTCCTCGCCGGAGACGAAGCTCTCCACCCAATCCGGCCCGTCACCCGCCTGGAAGACGTAGCTGTCCATGCCGGGGCCACCCTGCATCCAGTCATTGCCCTTGCCGCCGATCAGCACATCGTCGCCATTGGTGCCGTAGAACTCGTCCACCATGGTGCTGCCCTGGAAAGTCTGGCCGCCATTGGCCGGCGAGGGAATGCCGCCGGGCGTGGCAGGCGGTGGGGTGACGGCGCCGGTGTCGGTGAAGCCGAAGAACTGCGGCCCTTCCGACATCAGGGCGGCGCTGCCGCCGGGCTGGGCCACGCCGTTGTAGGTGACGCCCGCGACATAGAGGTTGCGGTCGGTACTGTCGGTGCCGTCCCAGGCATCGTTGAGGAAGTTCACCGTCAGGCTGTGCTGGCCGCCGTTCCAGTCGCCCAGCAGGGTAACGGTGTCGTAGAGGCCGGCGCTGCGCAGCGCCACCGCGGTCTGGACACCGCCGATCTGCACCCCGTCCACGCTGACAGTGTATTGCGCGCTGCCCTGGTAGGCGGCCTGGTTCACCTGCAGCTCCAGGGAATCGGGACCGCTGCCGAGGGTGTTGCTGGCGCTGCCCGGGGTGGCAGGCGGCGGCGGCGGCGGTGGCGGCGCAGCCGGGGCGGCGATGATGCCGTCCGTGAAGCCGAGCTGTTCGATGTTGAACAGCGTATCGGTGCCCAGCGTGCCGTCCTTGTCGGACACCAGCAACCCGCCGCCCGGTGCCGCGGCGATGGTGAAGCGCGATTGCGGCCCGCTGAACCAGGCGGTGTCGGTCCCGCCGGCGCCATCCAGCCTGTCATTGCCCTGATCGCCTGTCAGATCGTCATTGGCGGCGCCGGCGATGAGCGTGTCGTTGCCGCGGCCACCATAGAGCATCACGCCGGAGTCATGGCCCTGGATCCTGTCGTCCCCGTCGCCGCCCCTGGCGATGCGGATGACGGTGCCGGCGGCGATGGTCAGCGTCTCGCCGGCGATCTGGCTGGTGCTGCCCTGCCGCAGGTCGAGCGACATGTCGGTGCTGACGGCGGCGGCGTTGATCGTGTTGGTGCCGCCATCCGTGTCGCGCAGGGTGGTGCGCGCCGGCTCGGTCTGGGCCAGGCCGGTGTAGCGGTCGGTGAAATAGTAGGTCTGGTCCGCGCTGGGCGCCGAGCCCCAGAGGTCGAGCTTCCAGTTCTTCACCTGGGCCGTGCCGCCGCTGACCGCGTCCTGAACCTTCAGCGTCCAGTCGCCCTGGCCGAGCTCGCCGTAGAACTGGCTGCTGGTCAGGCTGAAATTCAGGCTGCCCCCGGCGTAGCTGCCATTCATGATGCGGTCGAGCAGCACGCTCTCCGTGCCATTGGCGGAAACCAGGGAGATCTTGAGGTCGCCGATATTCGGGTGTTGCAGGTCGAGCGTCAGCTCCGCCCGTTCCACCTTGATGCCGCCGTCGATCGCGACCTTGGAGGTCGCGGTGCCGACATCCGC
>JAEWCI010000166.1 GCA_023390705.1 Pseudomonadota bacterium | reverse complement strand
GCGCCGAGGCGGCGACGCCGGCGGCGCGGCCGGCAGACAGCGAATCGGCCCGGCTGCCCTCCGCCAGGGCAACATCTGCGGCGCGCAGCGCCTCCAGCCCCAGCCCCAACCCGCAGCCCGCACGCTGGGCGCTGGCGGCAGGCGCCAGCAGCAACAGTGGCAGCAGCAGGCGAAGGGCATGGATCATGCGGTTTCCTTCCCGTCCCAGCCGCATGCCAGGAGCGCCGTGCGCATATGCCGCGGAACCGGGGCGGTGACCGAGAGCGGCGGTGCCAGCGGCAGGGCGATGGCGCGGGCCAGCAGGTGCAACGGGCATTCGGCGCCGCCGCCATAACGGGCATCGCCCAGGATCGGCCAGCCGAGATGGGCACAATGCACCCTGAGCTGGTGCGTCCGCCCGGTACGCGGCCGCAATTCCAGCCAGGCCATCCCCTCCCCGCGCCCGAGCACCCGCCATCCGGTAAGGGCGTGCTGGCCCTTGGGGTCCACCTGCATGCGCCAGCCCTCGGCGGCGGTGCTGTGCTTCAGCAGCGGCGCCTCGCAGCGCCCGGAGTTGGCGGACGGGGCGCCGCGCACCACCGCCCAGTAGGTCTTTGCCGCCCTGCCCTCGGCGAAGAGCGCGCCGAGCATCGCCAGGGCCGGCTTGGTCCGCCCCAGCACCAGGCATCCGGCGGTATCGGTGTCCAGCCGGTGCGCCGGCTGCGGCAGGCGGCGCTTGCCCTGGGCGAGGGCAGGCAGCCAGTCCTCGATGCTCGCCCCGCCGCGCGGGCCACGATGCACCGGCAGCCCGGCCGGCTTGTCCAGCACCAGCAGCGCCGCATCCTGGTGCAGGATCCTGGCGGCAATCTCCTGCGGCAGGGCGGTTTCCCTTGCGCGCCCGCCCGCCGCCGGCGGAACCTGCCGGGGAGAGAATCCTTCCTGCCTCATGCCGGAGCTTCCCGCCAAGATGCCTTCCTCGCGCCCGCCGCCGCTGGTGATCTGCCTCGGCAGCGTGGTGGTGGACCATAGATTCACCGTCAATGACATCCCCCAGCCACCGGCCAAGGAGACAGCCCGGTCCTATGGCGTGGGCGTCGGCGGGCTTTCCGCCAATGCGGCCATCGCCGTGGCGCGGCTGGGCGGGCGGGCGGTGTTCTGGGGGCGGGTGGGCGACGATACGAATGCGGATATCATCGCCGACGAACTAACCGCCGAGGGTGTGGACATCGCCGGCCTGCGCCGCTGCCCCGGTGCGCGCACCCCGGTTTCCGCCGTGCTGGTGGACCGGGTGGGGGAACGGGTGACGCTCTCCTTCCGTGGCGAGGGGCTGGAGACCGACCCGGGCTGGCTGCCGCTGGAGAGGCTGGAACAGGCCGCGGCGCTGCTCTGCGACCCGCGCTGGCCGCAGGCTTCCGCCCTGGCGCTGCGGGCGGCACGGGCGCGCGGCCTGCCGAGCGTGCTGGACGCCGAGCGCAGCGAGACGCGGCTGCTGCACGAACTGGTGCCGCTGGTCGGCCATGCCATCTTCTCCGTCACCGGGCTGCAGAATTTCGCGCCCGGCCCCAGCCAGGCGGAAGCCCTGCGCCGGGCACTGGCCGCGGGCGTGACGGAGCTGGCGGCGGTGACGCGGGGCGAAAAGGGCGTGCTCTGGCTGCGCCCCGGCGAGAAGAAGCCGCACGACATGCCGGCCTTCCGGGTGGAGGCGCGCAACACCACCGGCGCCGGAGACGTGTTCCACGGCGCCTATGCCCTGGCCATCGCCGAAGGACAGGGGATTGAGGCGGCGCTGCGCTTCGCCTCCGCCGCCGGGGCGCTGCGGGCGCAGGAAGGTGCGACGCCGCGGCGTGCGGAGGTGGAAGCGATGCTGGCGGGGGCGCAAGGCGGCCGGCAGGCAACCCACTGAACCTGACCGTCCGGGCAATCCCCGTTCACTGCCGCGCTGCCCGGGGCAGCCGCAGACCACGCCCGCTGCGGGCCCGGCATGCGCGACGATGCCGGCCAGGCTGCCAAGGCATCCGGCTCCGATGCCGGGTGCCTCGCATTCCTTTGATGCGCCATGCCGCCAGCCCATGCGGTGATGAGGCTGCGCCATCCAGGCGCGTGTTGTCCTATCGCCTCAACTACATTGACCGCACGGCATCCGGAACACGGCCCATGGGTATGCACGGCTTGGCCCCTGCTTCCAGGAGGTGGCGAGACGCATGGAGAGGCTTCGCCCGCGGGATCGCGGCGCCCCTCCTCGCTTCCTGCCTCCTCGCCGCAGTTCCGGCCGGCGCCGGGGCCGGTGCCGATGCGCCGCCGGCGCGGCAGGAGAATTGCGGCACATCCCACTTGCGGATCCATTACTTCCACCCGGTGGACCGCGACCACGCCTGCGAGGCGTGGCGTCGCGTCTCGGCCTTCCTGCTGGATGGCCACGGGCTGCGGGTCACGGCGCCTGTCGAACTGATCTTCGCCGAACGGGTGGAGCTTGATTTCGGTCCGCAACGCTTCCGCGTGCTTGGCCATTACGACCGCATGGCACGTATCGTCCGGGTCACCTCGATGACCGCGGACTGGCTGCGCGAACCGGACCGCCTGATGTTCAGGCTGCCCATCAACGAGGAAATGCACACCAGCGTCGTCGCGCATGAACTCGCCCATGCCGTGCTGCTGGACAATTTCCGCGTGGCCCACCCGGGCCGCGCCTGCGGCGAGTACCTGGCCTATGTCGTCCAGCTCGCGACCATGGAGCCGGGCATGCGGGAGCGGGTCCTGGCGCAGTATGAGGAGGGCGACTTCGCCTCGCTCGACAACATCACCGAGATCTGCCACCTGATGCGCCCACATGAATTCGGCGTGCGCGCCTACCGGCACTTTGCGCGGGAGGGGCACGGCTACATGCTGGAGCTGATCCTCTCCGGCGGGCTCCAGACCGACCTGCCGCCGATGTAATGGCGGAGCGGCGCCGGTCGCGACATCCGGGCGCTACACCAGGCTGGCCCGGTACTCATGCGCCGCGGTATTCACGAAGCCGAAGCGCAATTCCACCGGCCGGTCGCCGATGGCATAGGCAACGCGGTGGATGCGCAGCACCGGCTCGCCTTCCGCCAGGCCAAGCAGCGCCACCATGTCGGGGCCGGGCCGCTCGGCCCGCAGCCGGTCCTCGGTGCGCACCACGGAAAGCCCGAAACGCTTCTGGTAGAGGCCGTAGACCGTGCCCTCGCGCCCCGCGAAGCCGGCCTCGTCCAGACCGGGGAAGAGGGCCGCGGGCATCCACAGCTCCTCCAGCATCACCGGCGCGCCCTGCAGGCGTTGCAGGTTGCGCGCACGGTGCATCGGCGCGCCCGGCGCCAAGCCGAGCGGGGCCGCCACCTCGGGCGGAGCCTCGACCGGGCTGGCGAAGTCCAGCAACTCGGTCTGCGGGTGCTCACGCAGGCCATCGGCGCGTTCGATATGGAAGAAGTGGAACAGGGTGCGGTCGGGCCCGTCGCGCGTGAAGCCTGCCAGGCTGTCGAGGTCGGGGACGAAGGTGCCCCTGCCCTGCCGGCGCACCAGGGCGCGGGCCGCCACCAGCTCATCCACCGCGCGGCGCACCGTGCCGATGGAGCAGCCGAAGCGCGCCGCGAGGTGCTTCTCCGCCGGCAAGGGCGTGCCGGGGGGGAAGCTGCCGGCGGCAAGCTCCTGTTCCAGCACGGCACGGATGGTCTGCCAGAGTGGCGGTTCGGCGTTCACCAAGTCATCTAACTCATCTGGTTGACCCGCCGTCAAGCCCGGCCTAGCCTCCCATCCACCCGCAGTAGCAGGATGGGAGGGGCGCAATGACGATCCACTTCGTCGTCCATGACGAGGGCGACAGCGTGGGCGTGGTGGTGGTGGAGGGCCTGAAGGCCGGCCAGCCGCTCACCGGCTGGATCATGGACCAGGACAAGATGATCGAGTTCTCGGCGAAGAACGACATCCCGATCGGCCACAAGCTGGCCATCCGGTCCATCGGCAAGGGCGACACCATCATCAAATACGGCGTGGATATCGGGAAGGCGGTGGCGGATATCGCCGCCGGCGAACATGCCCATGTCCACAACGTCAAGACCAAGCGCTGGTAAGGAAGGGGCCGCAGCATGGGCATGGACCTGAAGAATGCCAGCTTCGAGGGCTGGCGCCGCGAGAACGGCCGGATGGGCGTGCGCAACCACGTCATCATCCTCCCCGTGGACGACCTCTCCAACGCCGCCTGCGAGGCGGTGGCGAACAACATCAAGGGCTGCATGGCGATCCCGCACGCCTATGGCCGCCTGCAATTCGGCTACGACCTTGAGCTGCATTTCCGCACGCTGATCGGCACCGGCAGCAATCCGAATGTCGCGGGCGTCGTCGTCATCGGCATCGAGCCGGGCTGGGCCGGCAAGATCGCCGAGGGCATCGCCGCCACCGGCAAGCCGGTGGAGTTCTTCGGCATCGAGCAGCACGGCGACATCAACACCATCGCCCGCGCCAGCCGCGCCGCCTACAAGATGGTGAAGCACGCCAGCAAGCTGAAGAAGTCGAAGGCGCCGCTGGTGGATCTCTGGGTCAGCACCAAGTGCGGCGAGAGCGACACCACCTCCGGCCTCGCTTCCTGCCCGACCAACGGCAATGCCTTCGACAAGCTGTGGGAGAACGGCAACACGCTGGTCTTCGGCGAGACGACGGAGCTGACCGGCGGCGAGCACCTGGTGGCCGAGCGCTGCCGCACGCCCGAGATCCGCGCCCAGTTCCAGGCGATGTTCGACCGCTACCAGCGCGTGGTCGAGGCCAACAAGACCTCCGATCTCTCCGAGAGCCAGCCGACCAAGGGCAATATCGAAGGTGGCCTGACCACCATCGAGGAAAAGGCGCTCGGCAACATCCAGAAGATCGGCAAGAAGTGCCTGGTGGATGGCGTGCTGGACAAGGCCGAGGCGCCGACCCATTCCGGCCTCTGGTTCATGGATTCCTCCAGCGCGGCAGCCGAGATGGTGACGCTCTGCGCCGCTTCCGGCTATGCGGTCCACTTCTTCCCGACCGGCCAGGGCAATGTCATCGGCAACCCGATCGTGCCGGTCATCAAGATCAGCGCCAATCCGCGCACCGTGCGCACCATGTCCGAGCATATCGACGTGGACGTGACCGGCCTGCTGCAGAAGCGCATGAACATGGACGATGCCGGCGAGGCGCTGCTGGACTGCATGCTGCGCACCGCCGATGGCGAGCTGACCGCGGCCGAGCTGCTCGGCCACCGCGAGTTCAGCCTGACCCGCATCTACGAAAGCGCCTGAGCAGCCCCGCCGCTTCGGGCAACCCGCAGGGGGCGCGGCCATCGCGCCCCCTTTTCCTTTGGCCCCTTACCCCACCGGCCTTTCGTCGGCGATGACCTTGCCGTCATTCGGCAGGCTGCCCGGCGGCACCAGCGCCACCGCGCCGCGCAGCCGGGTGATGGTGCTCAGCGCGCCCGCCAGCGCCTCCTCCAGGCCGGGATCGGGCGAGGCGGCCTCGGCGCGCAGGGTCATGGCGTCCTGCTCGCCCTCCCGCGTCACCACCAGCCGGAGCCGGCCGAGGCCGGGAAAGCGGCGGGCGAGTTCGGCGACCTGTTCGGGGCGGATGAACATGCCGCGCACCTTGGTGGTCTGGTCGGCCCGACCGCGCCAGCCCAGGATGCGCATATTGGTCCTGCCGCAGGGCGAAACCCCCGGCAGCACCGCCGAAAGATCGCCCAGCGCCAGGCGGATGATCGGGTGGCGCGGGTCCGGCCGGGTTACCACGATCTCCCCCACCTCCCCTTCCGGCACCGGGTCGCCAGTGCCCGGCCGGACGATCTCGACGACCAGGTGCTCCGTCACCACCAGCCCCTCGCGGGCGGGGGTTTCATAGGCGATGTTGCCGCAGTCGGCCGAGGCATAGGCCTGGAAGGCCTCGATGCCGCGCACCTTCAGCTCCGCCTGGAGCGAGGGCGGGAAGGCGGCGCCCGAGACCAGCGCGCGGCGCAGGCAGGAAGCGTCACGCCCGGCGGCCTCGGCCGCGTCCAGCAGGATCTTCAGGAAGTCCGGCGTGCCGCAATAGCCATCCGGGCGGTATTGGCCGATCAGTTCCAACTGCTGCTCGGTCTGCCCCGGCCCGGCGGGGATGACGGCGCAGCCCAATGCCCGCAGGCCGGAATCCATGATCCAGCCGCCCGGCGTCAGGTGGTAGCTGAAGCAATTCTGCACGACATGCCCGGCGCGGAAGCCCGCGGCGAAGAAGGCGCGCGCCATGCCCCAGAAATCCGCCTCCGCGCCCTCGGCCTCATAGATCGGCCCCGGCGAGGTGAAGAGCCGCGCCGCCTGCCCCGCCGACTCCGGGTTGAAGCCGCCGAAAGGCGGGCTGGCACGTTGCAGCGCCGGCAGGTCCGATTTGCGCAGGATGGGCAGCCGGGCCAGGGCGGCACGGCTGGTGATGCTGGCGGGATCCAGGCCGGCGAGGCGTTCGGCATGGGCCGGGGCACGCATGGCGGCTGCCAGGGCGGCCGGCAGGGCCGCGGCAAGGGCGGCTTCGCGCGCGGCCTGGTCGCGGGTTTCCAGCGCGTCGAGATGCATGGCCGTCTCTCC
>JAEWCI010000101.1 GCA_023390705.1 Pseudomonadota bacterium | reverse complement strand
CACCCTTCGTGGCGGTCAAGGGGCCGCGCCGGCCGGCGGCCCGCCGGGTCCCCCACCGTCTCCCGCAACGCGGCCAGGGCCTGCTGCCGCAGGGGTTCGGGCAGGGTGCGGACGACCGAGGAAAACTGCCGCAGCGCCAGGCGCAGGCCATGCATCTGGTCGAGCAGGCCGAGGATGACCGTAACGCCCTCGTCATTCACGCCAAGCTCGTCCCGCAGGTCACGGATCAGGCAGGCGCGGGCAAGGTCCATCTCGGAAAAGGCGCGTTCGGCACCGCTGCCCTGCGGGACGAGCCATCCGGCCTCCACCCAGGTTTCGAGCACGGCGGCGTCGAGGCGCATGCGCAGCAGGAAATCACCTGTATCCGGCATTCAGCCCTCCATCCCCGCGCGCGGGTCATGCGCCTTGCCCGCCGCCCAGCGCTCGGCGAAGGCTTCGAGTTCCGGGTCTGGCCGGTCCGGCAGCACCAGCTTCAGCGTGGCATAGGCATCGCCGCGGGAGCCATCCGCCCGCGGCACGCCGCGCCCGCGCAGCCGCAGCACCGTGCCGGTATTGGAACCCTTGGGCACCGTCACCGCCACCGGGCCGGCCGGCGTCGGCACCTCGACCCGGCGGCCGAGCACCGCTTCGGGCAGGCTGACCGGCAGGTCGAGAAGGATGTCGTCCCCCCGGCGGGTGAAGCGATGGTGCTCGCCCACCGTCACGTCGACGAGCAGGTCGCCCGCGGGGCCGCCGCCCAGGCCGGGGCTGCCCTTGCCGCGCAGCCGCAGCACCTGCCCGTCGCGCGTGCCGGGCGGCACGGTGACGTCCAGCGTCGTGCCGTCCGGCAGGGTCAGGCGCTTCGTCGTGGCGTTGACCGCCTCCAGGAAGTCCAGCGCCAGGCGGCCCTGCAGGTCGCCACCGCGCATGCGGAAGCGCGTGCCGCCCGCGGCGCCGCTGCGGCGCCCGAACAATTCGGCGAGCAGTTCGTCCGTGTCCACCATATCGGCGAATCCGGCATCGGTCGCGTAGGGATGCGCCCCGCCGGCGCCGGCGGCCTCGGCGAAATCGCGGTAGTAGCGCGGCTGCGGCCGCTCGGCGCCGGAGGCGTCGATCTCGCCGCGGTCGAAGCGCGCCCGCTTCTCCGGGTCGCCGAGCAGGTCATAGGCGGCGGAGACGTTCTTGAAGCGCTCCTCGGCGGCGCGGTCGCCCGGGTTCAGGTCCGGGTGCAGCTTGCGGGCGAGTCGGCGATAGGCGCGGCGGATCTCCTCCTGCGGCGCATCGCGCTTCACGCCCAGGATGTCATAGGGATCCTCGTTCACGGCAGCTCCTCACGAAACCCGGCCGATGTCCCTGGCGCGGCATCGCCGGGCTGCCCTCTGGATTGGCGGTCGCCGCCTCCGGTTCAAGGCCCCCGGGTGTGGCGAGGATGGCTGCGAGGCCCGGAGGGCATGTGCGGAAGAACATGGCATCGCGGTCAGGACACCATGGTCCCCCGGTGGTTGCCCGGCCGCCGGCTTGGCTCATAGTATTCCTCCGAAGCGTGATAGCGCTGCCAATTTTGGGGGGAATCTGGACAATCCGATGAGTGGACCTCTCGCCGGCCTTCGCATTCTTGATCTCACCACCGTGCAGATGGGCCCCTGGTGTACCCGCATCACCGCTGATTTCGGCGCCGAGGTGATCAAGGTGGAGGCGCCGGAAGGCGACTCCAGCCGCTATACCGGCGTGCCGCGCCCTCGCGGCCAGCGCGGGTGCTTCCAGCACAACGCCCGGGGCAAGCGGTCCATCGCCATGGACCTGAAGCGGCCCGAGGCGAAGGAGGCGGTCCTGCGGCTGGCGGCCAAGGTGGACGCCTTTGCCTCGAACATCCGCCCGCGCGCGCTGGAACGCCTGGGGCTCGACTATGAATCGGTGCGCAGGGTCAACCCGTCCATCGTCTATCTCAGCATGGTCGGCTACGGCAGCGGCGGGCGCTATGCCGGCCGCCCGGCCTATGACGACCTGATCCAGTCGGCCTCCGGCATTCCCATGCTGTTCCAGCGCTCCGCCGGCCAGCCGCGCCTGATCCCGATGGCGGCGATCGACCGCATCGTCGGCGGCGCGGCGGCCAACGCGCTGCTTGCCGGGCTGATCGCAAGGCTGCGCACCGGCACCGGCCAGAAGATCGAAGTGCCGATGTTCGAGACCATGGCGCAATTCGTGCTGTCCGAGCACATGCAGGGCGCCACCTTCGACCCGCCGACCAGCCCGCCGGGCTATCCCCGCACCCTGTCCAGGTCGCGCCGGCCCTATGCGACCAAGGACGGCTTCCTCTCGGTGCTGCCGTACAACGACGGCCACTGGCGCCGCATCTTCGAGGCGGTGGGCAAGGGCCATGTCCTGCGCGAGGACCCGCGCTTCGCCAATATCACCGTCCGCACAGCCAATATCGACGCGCTGTACGACATGGTCTGCGACGAGGTGGCGACCCGCACCACGGCGGAATGGGTGCAGTTGCTGCAGGAACACGACATCCCCTTCATGGTGCCGCACACCCTGGAGACGCTGCTGGAGGACCCGCACCTGCAGGACCGCGAGTTCTTCGTCTGGCAGGAACATCCCTCGGAAGGCCGCATCCGCACCATGCGCGAGCCCAGCACCTGGTCCGAGACGCAGCCGCCGATGCTGGGCCATTTCGCCCCGCGGCTCGGCCAGCACACCCGCGAAATCCTGGCCGAGGCCGGCTACGGCGAAGCCGAGATAGACGCGATGGTCGCCGACCGGGTGGCGTTGACCGACCAGGGGGGCTGACACCCGGGAGCCCCGCCAGGGGCGTTGCCCCCTGGGCAACGCGGTGCGCCCGCCGGGCAGGGCGATCCGCTCCGGCGGGGAAGGGATGATCCGGCATGGCGGGGGCCCGCCGGGCAGCCCCCCGGGTGCGAAGGCCCCTATTCCGGCGTGATCCCCGCCTTGCGCATCAGCCCCTCGTTCAGCGCGAGGTCGCGCCGGGTGCGGGCGCGCATCGCCTCCGGCCCGAAAGGCAGCGGGAGCAGGCCGAATTCCTGGCTGAGGCGGGTGGCCAGAGGCCGCGCGGTGGCGCTGCGCACAGCCTGTTCCAGCGCCGCCGTCAGGGGTGCCGGCAGGCCCGCGGGCCCGGCCAGGCACCACCAGGCGCTGACGAGGAATTCCGGCAGCCCCTGCTCGATCATCGTCGGCACCTCCGGCACCGCGGCCTGGCGCTGTTCGTGCGGCGCGCCGAGGCCGCGCAGCCGCCCTTCCAGCACATGCCCGCGGGCCGGAGCGAAGGTGGTGAACATCATGTCCACGCGGCCGGCCAGGATCTCCGTCAGCGCCGGTGCGGGGCCGCCGAAGGGGACGTGCAGCATCTCCGTCCCCGTGCGCTCGTTCATCTCCAGCATCAGGAGATGCGCGGTGGAGCCGACGCCCCAGGTGCCGTAGGAGAGCTTGCCCGGCTCGCGCTTCGCCGCCTCGATCACCTGCTGGAAGCTGCCCCAGCGCGGATGCGCCACCAGCAGATAGGCGGAGGCGTAGAGCAGGCTGATATGGGTGAAGTCGGCCAGCGGGTCGTAGCCCAGGTTCCTGTAGGCGTATGGTGCCTGGGAGAAGGCGGAGTTGCTGCCGACCAGCAGCGTCATGCCATCGGGGCGCGAGCGCGCCACATGCCGTGCGCCGACCGTGGTGGTGGCGCCCGGCTTGTGCTCCATCACGAAATTGCCGCCGAATGCCTCCGCGAAGCCTTCCTGCAGGATGCGGGCGACGACATCGGTGCCGCCGCCCGGCGTGAAGGGGATGACCAGGCTGACATTGCGGCCGTGCGGCCAGCCATCGGGGCCCCTGCCCTGCGCACGGGCGAGGGAAGGCACGGCAAGGGCGGCGGCCGCGCCGAGGACGGCACGACGGGGAGCGACAAGGGCGGTCATGGCGCCACCTTCGGACCAGCGGCTGCCGGCCTTCGGCTGCGGTTGCGGCCCTGCCCTGCGCGTTGCGTGGAAGCACTCATCGGAACGCTCTCCCCTGGCTGCCTGGCGCATGGTGAAGGCTGCCGGCTTCGTTGATCGTGGGCATGAGCCTAGGGGTAAGCACCGCGGGTCGTGAAGCTGGAATCCCGCACGGCCCTGCCGGCGGCGGAACCGCTTCGGGCGTGGGCGGGCCCGGGGAGCGGGCTTCGTACCACCTTCGGCGATCCCTTGGCCGGGCGCGGAGCTTCCGGCACCATGCCCCCAACACAGGCGAAGCCGGCGCGAGCCGACCGGCATCGGCCGCCAAGGGGGAAACGGAATGGGGAAGCTGCTGAAGATCGCCGCCTGCCTGGCCGCTCTGCTGACCGGCGCCATGCCGGCCATGGCGCAACGCTGGCCCTCCCAGCCGGTCATGCTGGTCAATGGATTTCCGCCCGGCGGCGGCGCCGATATCCTTGCCCGCCTGGTGGCAGGCAAGCTGGGCGATGCGCTTGGCCAGCAGGTGGCGGTGGACAACCGCACCGGCGCCAACGGGCTCATCGCCGCGGCCTCGGTCGCCTCCGCACGGCCGGATGGCCACACCATCCTGCTCTACACCATGAGCATGGCCGCCACGGCGCCGGTGATGCCGGGCGTGACCCTCAGCTTCAACCCCGACAGGGATCTGGCGCCGGTGGTCATCATCGCCGGCCTGGACAACCTGCTCTACGTAGCGAACAGGACGCCCTTCCGAACCGTGCAGGATGTCATCCAACATGCCAGGGCCAACCCCGACCAACTGACCTACGGTTCGTCAGGCGTCGGAAGCTCGTACCACCTGTGGGCAGCGCAGTTCGCGCATATGGCCGGCATCAGGATGCTGCATGTGCCCTTCCGGGGCGGCCCGCCGGCGATTGCGGAGATTGTCGCGGGCCGGGTTGACATGATGTTCGGCAACCTGGCCGAGATCCTGCCGCATATCCGCTCCGGCGCGGTTCGCCCCATTGCCTTCACCAGCACGCCGCCTTCGCCCGTACTGCCCGGCGTGCCGACCATTGCCGAGTCCGGCCTGCCCGCATTCCGCGCCGACAACTGGTTCGGCATCGCCGCGCCCGGCGGCACAGCGAGGGAAATCGTCGAACGCCTGAACCTGGAGGTAAACCGGATCGTCAGCAATCCCGAGGTCGCGGAACGCCTGGTCTCATTGGGCTACCAGCCACGGGGTGGCAGCATCGAGGAGATGCAGCGGACCATCCAGAGCGACCGCGAGCGGTGGAAGGCCGTCATCGAAGCCAACAACATCCGCGCCGAGTGAGGGTGCCCAGGGCACCCACGGCGCCAGGGGGAGCGCCGCAGGGGCGGGATGGCCCGATCCGGGATCGCACCTTGCCCCGGGCGAAGGAAGCACGTGCTGCCGCTCGGCTCTGCGCCGGCGCGCAGCGGCGTGGAGATGGCGCGGGAACCGAGCAAGCTGGTCGCCTTGCTGACCACCCAGTGGGACACCCTTCAGGACCGGACCAACGAGACGTTCAGACGCGAAGGCCGTTCGGGCAACCGGACGGCCTTTGTCTTTGGCAAAGATTTTCCAAGGTCAGGCATGCGGTCACACACGTACATTGATGGCTTTTTTGCATACAGTCGGGGCTTCTGGCATTAGCC
>JAEWCI010000092.1 GCA_023390705.1 Pseudomonadota bacterium | reverse complement strand
GCGATGCGCTGCTGCTGCTGGCCGGCTTCTGCTGGGGCGCCACCACCCTGCTGGTAAAGGCCACGGCGCTGCGCCGCGCCCGGCCGGAACTGGTGCTGCAATACCAATTGGCGACCTCCTCCCTCGTGCTGCTGCCCGCCTCGCCGCTGCTGGGCGAAGCCTTCGCCGTGCACTGGACGCCGCTGGTGACGGCGGCCTTTCTCTACCAGGCGGTGGGCATCGCTTTCATCAGCTACTCTGCCTGGTTCTGGCTGGTGTCGCGCCATGCGGCCTCCCGCCTGGCGGCCTTCAGCTTCCTCGCGCCGGTCTTCGGCGTGCTGGCAGGGGCGCTGTTGCTTGGGGAAAGCCTGCGCCCGGCCTTCCTGCTGGCCGTGGCGCTGGTGGCGCTGGGCATCTGGCTGGTGAACCGGCCGGACCGCTGACTGCCTGGGAAGCCAACGCATTTCCGCCTGTTCTGCGGCCCCTGCCGGATGGTCCGGCATTCCTGGCGCGCGGCCGGCAGCATCCTCCTGCCCGGACCGGATTGCTGCCGCAACCTGCGCCCCACCGGCGGCGTGCCACAGGTCGCGGACGTCCCGCCGCGGGTCGCCGGTGAATGGTTCCGCTGCACCATTCCGGCCTTTCGATTGGCCCGGCCTCGGGCTGGACGGCCATTGTCATGCCCGGGCATGGCGCCTTGCTTGCGCTGGGCAAGCTGAAAAGACCCGACAGCGAAGCGGGACAAGGGCTGCTGACCGTGCAGCGCTTCCCGCCGGCCACCATACAGGGCTACCCTGCCGCGAAAGGACGCGGGAGGTGATGATGGCCGACGAAATTCCGGTGCTCGACCTGGCGCCGCTGCTGGCGGGCGATGCCGGCGCCTTGCAGGAACTGGGGGCCGCGCTGCGCCGCGCCTTCACCGAGGTCGGCTTCTATACCATCCGCAACCACGGCGTGCCTGAACGGCTGGTGGAGGCGGTCTTCGCCGAGGCCGAGCGGTTCCATGCCCAGCCCCTCGAAGCCAAGCTGGCGCTGAAATTCGACCGCCACAACACCGGCTACCTGCCAATGCGCGGCGCCACCACGCGGATGAACGCCCTCGGCACCATCTACAAGCCCAATGCCAACGAAGCGGTGTTCTTCAAGCGCGACCTGCCCGCCGACCACCCGGACGTGCTGGCGGGGCTCCGCTTCCGCAACGCCCAGCGCTGGCCGGACCTGCCGGGCTTCCGCGCTGTCGTCGTCGAATACTGCAACGCCATGGAGGCGCTGGCGAAGCGCCTGCTGCCGCTCTACGCCATCGCGCTCGGCCTGCCGCGGGACTGGTTCGCCGACAAGTTCCGCGAACCGATGTACACCCTGCGCATGACCCATTACCCGCAGCAGGACGCCACCACCCCGGAAGACGAATGGGGCCTGGCGCCGCATGCCGATACCAGCTTCATGACCATCCTGGCGCAGAACCGGATACCCGGGCTTTCGGTGCAGTTGCCGGACGGGCGGTGGGTGGACGCGCCGGCACCGGCCGGCACCTTCCAGGTCAATGGCGGCATGATGCTGCGGCGCTGGAGCAATGACCGCTTCCTCGCCACGCCGCACCGGGTGGTGAACCGCAGCGGCCGCGAACGCTACGCCATCCCCTTCTTCCTGGATTGCGACTACCGGACGGTGATGGAGCCGCTGCCGAGCTGCGTGGATGCCGACCACCCCGCGAAATACCCGCCCTTCACCTACCCCGAATTCATGAGTGAATATGCCAGCCGCAACTACGCCGAACGCGAAGCGGGGCGCCAGGGGAAGGGCGAGGTGCAATTGCAGGGCGCCTGACGGCGCCCCTTCCCGAGACCCGGCGGGAAATGCTTTCCTGCCGGCAACAAAGCGTCGGGGAGGACGGATCATGCAACGGCGGCAATTCACCTTGGGCCTGGCCGCGGCGGCGGCCATGGGGGCGGCGCCGTCCCTGGCGGCCGGCTTCCCGGAACGGCCCATCACCATCGTCACCGGCTACTCCCCCGGCGGCAGCACCGATATCGCGGCGCGCCTGCTGGCCGACCGCATGGCCCATCACCTGGGGCCGGAGGCGCGTATCGTGGTGGAGAACCGGCCCGGCGCGGCCGGCGCCATCGCCACGGAATGGCTGAAGCGCCAGCCGGCCGACGGCCATACCATCATGGTGCAGGAAACCGGCGCCGGTGCCGCCGCCCCCGCCGCGCTCATCGGCGGCACGCGCTACGACACCGTGGCGGATTTCACCCAGATCGGCATGATCAGCCTGCCGCCCTCGGTCATCGTGGTAACCGAACGCTTCCCCGGCCGCACCGCGCAGGAGGTACTGGCGCATATGCGCGATGCGCCGCCGGAGAGCCTGACCTATGCCAGTTCGGGCATCGGCGGCGTGCTGCATCTGCGGTCGGAGATGCTGGCCCAGGCACTCGGCACGCGCTTCGTCCACGTGTCCTACCGCAGCGGAGCGCAGATGCTGCAGGCCATCCTGACCGGAGAGGCGCAATTCGGCGTCGCCGCCCTGGCGGCCGCCACGCCGCTGCTGCGCGAGGGCAAGGTGCGCGGCGTGGCGATGATGGGCGGCCGCCGCTTCCCGCTCTATCCCGATATCCCGACCCTGACCGAACTTGGCATCCCGGGCTTCGACGACGGCGGCTGGTTCATGCTGATCGGCCCGGCCGGCATCCCGGCGGCCCCCTTGCAGGCGCTGAACCGCGCCCTGGTGCTGTCGCTCGCCGAACCGCTGGTGCGCGAGCGCATGCTGAATGCCGGCCACGACCCGGCCCGGGAGCCGAACACCCCGGAAGGGGCCCGCAATTTCATCGTCAGCGAAATGGCCAAGTACCGGGAGATCGTGGCCCGCACCGGGGTGCGGCTGCAGCCCTGAGGCGGGCAGGCCGGGCTGCCGGCGGCAGGTGGGGTGGGCGCAACACTGCTTCGCTCAACGCGTGGTTGTGCTAAACTTGCCTCATCCGCTTCTCCCCTGGTGCAGACCGCCCCCATGTCCTGCCGCCCCGCCACCCGCCCGGCCAGCCGGCCGTTCCCGCTTCACTGCTGGTGGCTGGCCATCCTTGCCCTGCTGGCCTTGCCGGGCCTCGCCCTGGCCGATGGAACGGCGCCGATCCGGCTGAAGATCGTGGGCGGCCTGGCGGAGCTCAGCCAGTATGTGCGCCATGAGGAGCCGTTCTGGACCCGGCGGGTGCCGGCCATTACCGAGGGCCGCATCAGGGCCGAGATCGCGCCCTTCGACCGCAGCGGCATCCGTGGCCAGGAGATGCTGCAATTGCTGCGACTCGGCGTGGTGTCCTACGGCACCGTGCTGCTCGCCCTGGCCGCGGCCGATGAGCCCGAGCTGAACGCGGTGGATCTGCCGGTCCTCAACCCGGACATCGTCAACCTGTGGCAGACCGTGGCGCTGTGGCAGCCGCGGATCGAGGAATTGCTGCGCGACCGATACGGCCTGGAATTGCTGGCGGTCTATACCTATCCCGCCCAGGTGATGTTCTGCCGCGGCCCCTTCTCCGGCCTGGAGGACCTGCGTGGCCGCCGGGTCCGTACCTCCTCGGTCGGCCAGTCGGAGCTGATGGCCGCGCTCGGCGCCACCCCGGTGGTGACGCCCTTCGCCGAGGTGGTTCCGGCGATCCGCGCCGGGGTGGTTGAGTGCGCCATCACCGGCACGCTTTCCGGCAATGCCATCGGCCTGCATGAGGTCACGACCCATGTCTCGCGCCTGGCCATCGCCTGGGGCGTGGCGATCTTCGCCGCCAACCAGGCTGCCTGGGCGGTGCTGCCACCTGATCTGAGGGGCAGGCTGCGCCAGGGCCTGGCCCAGTTGCAGAGCGAGATCTGGGACGCCGCCGACCGCGAGACGGAGGAGGGCCTGGCCTGCAATGCCGGGCTGCCCGAATGCGCCGCCGGCCGGCCCGGCCGCATGGTGGTGGTGCAGGAGCGCTGGCAGAACGATGCCAGGCGGACCCGCCTGCTGGCCGAAACGGTGGTGCCAAGCTGGGTGCAGCGCTGCGGCGCGGAATGCGCCGATGCCTGGAACCGCTTCATGGCCCCCAGCCTCGGCATCCGGGCGCAGCCATGAACCAGACGCGGCATCTCCGCATGGCGGTGCTGGTGGCGGCCGCCCTGCTGTTGCTGGCCCTCGCCATCGGCACCAGGATGCTGATGCAGCGGCTGGAGCAATCGGCCAATGCCACGGCCGAGGAAGCGGTGCAGCGCGTCGCCCGGGTGATGGAAAGCACCATCAACCGGCATTTCCTGCAGGTGGACGGCGTCCTGGCCGGGCTTGCGGCGCTGCTCTCCCCTCTGGCGCAGGACGGCGAACTGGCCCAGTCGGCGGCCATCAGGACGCTTCGCGACCTCAATTTCCAGAATTTCAATTTCCGTGACCTGATGCTGGTGCGGCCGGATGGCCAGCCCTGGGCCACCGCCCTGCCGGCCTCGCGCCAGCGCCCCGTGCCGCTGGACGACGCTGTCCTCGCTGCCGCGGGCGAGCAATTCGGCACGGTCACCATCTCCGGCCCGGCCCGCAACCCGCTGACCGGCGAATGGGGCCTGTTCTTCATCCGGCCGGTCACCCTGCCGGGAGTGGGCCGGATGCTGGCCGTGGCCGAGGTGCCGGTGCCGCTGATCACCACCCTGCTGACGCCGGTGGGCGAGGCATCGGGCCTGCGGCTGATGCTGGAACGCAGCGATGGCCGGCTGATGGCGAGCCTGCCGCATGACGAGACGCGGATCGGCCGGCAGTTCCGCTCCCTGGCCGGCGAACAGCACCGGGGCGGCAGTGCCTTCCGCATGGTAGGCCGCATATCCGGCAATGAGGTCATCATCTCGGTGCGGCCGACGCTCTACCGCGATCTTCTCGCGGTGGTCTGCTACGAGGCCTCGGCGGCCATCGCCGGCACCAGGCGCGACCGGGACCGCCTGATGGCCACCGCGCTGGCCGCCGGGCTGCTGCTGCTGGCGCTGGCCTTCGCGCTCGAAGCGGCGCTCCGCCAGCGCGAGCGGATCGAGGCCGAGCGGACGCATTCGCGCCAGGTGCTGGAAAGCGCCATCGAGGCGATGCCCGACGGCTTCGTCATGTTCGACAGCGAGGACCGGCTGGTCACCTGCAACCGCCGCTTCCGCGACCTCTATGCCGTCAGCGCGCCCTTCATCCGGCCAGGTGCGACCTTCGAGGAGATCATCCGCAAGGGCGCCAAGCGCGGCCAGTATCCGCAGGCAGGCGACGACATCGAGGCTTTCGTCCGCGCCACCTGCGAATTCCATCGCAGCGAGCACCCGCCGAGGGAGCGGCTGCTGCCGGA
>JAEWCI010000032.1 GCA_023390705.1 Pseudomonadota bacterium | reverse complement strand
GATCGCCCACTCCTCATCGCTGAGATCGGAAGGGTAAGCCTGAGATTGCATCCCCCCGACATGGCAACCGCATGATCCCACGCCACATCAAACCAAGACGCACTAAAATTGCTCAACAGCCTCTGAGACGATCCATTGAATATCGTAATGAAATGGCAAGACCGCGTGATGCGGGGCTATGCAGCGGTGTTGCTGCTGCTGGCCGCCTCGCTGCTCCTGCGGGCACCCGGTTTCACCTCTTCGGTGCTGGATCCGGACGAAGGCCTCTACATGGTGCAGGCGGTTGCTTGGCTCGCGGGCCGCTGGCCCTATGTCGCCGTCTGGGACATGCACCCCACCGGCGCACCGGCGCTGTTCGCGCTGGCCAAGGCGCTGATCCCCGACCCGGTGCTTGCCATGCGGCTGGTCGGGGCCGTCGCGGTCGCCGCGACCGCCATCGGCTTGCGGGCCCTCGCCCTCCTCCTTGGCGAGTCAGACATCACGGCGTTCTTCGCCGGCCTGCTGTATGTTGCCCACAGCGTCGTGCTCGGCGGTCTGGCCAGCAACACGGAGATCCTCTTCGCGCCCTTCGTCGTACTCACGGCATGGCTGCTGCTGCGTGAGGCTTTGCTACACGGCCCACCGAGAACCGGCGCCGTACTGCTCGCCGGGCTCTCCGCGGGCATGGCGGTCTGGATCAAGCAGATCGCGGTGCTGGAGTGTTCGGCGCTTTGGCTGACCCTGGTCGCCGTCGCATGGTCCGGCGGACGACTGGCGCTGCGGCGCGTGCTGCTCCTGGCTCTTGTCTTCGCCGCTGGGGCGGGCCTGCCCTCCCTGGCCGTGGCTGCCGCCTATTGGGTCCTGGGGCATCTGGATGCTTGGCTGCAGGGGAACATTTTCAGCCTGCTTTCCTATGGCATGACGGTGCCGGAAGACACGCCGGGCCTCCGGCGTGGCCTGGTGCCTGCCCTGGGCCAGCTCATCTGGCTCATCCTGGCCGCCTGTTGCATGGCTGCGGAGCGCCGGGGCAGGATGCGCCTGCTGCTGCCATGGCTCCTGGCGGCGACCCTGGCGGTGGCGGCACCATGGAAATTCTACTCCAACCATTTCCTGATCCTGCTGGCGCCACTGTCACTTCTGGCGGCTATCGGCCTTGCGGCCCTGATGTGCCTGGCAGTGCATGCGGGGCTACGGAGGCGCTGCTTCGCGGGGATGGCGGCACTGGTGGCGGCACTGCCGGTTTCCGACATGCTTCTGCCGCGGCTCGCCTACGGGGCGGGGCTGCGGGGCGAGGACCCCGGGCGACAGGTGGCGGAACTGGTCCAGGCGGCGCTGCGCCCGGGCGAGCCGCTCTACGTCGCGAACTGGCACACCATCACCTATGTACTGGCGGGGCAAGCACCGCCCACGCCCTACGCCTTCGCGGATCACCTCGCCGGCCATTTCAACGAGGTGACGGGGATCGATGCCGATGCCGAACTGGCCCGGGTGCTGGCGCTGCCGCCCGGGGCCATCGTGGTGGCGCCATACCGGTGGGGCAGCGTGCGCCCGGAAGCGCGCAAGGTGATCGAGGCGGCGATCGCCCAGGGCTACGAGCTGTTTGCCAGCACCGATGATGGCCGGGGGGAGGTGCAGGTCTGGCGTCGGCGCGACGACCCTCGCTGACCTCGCCGGCCGGTCCGGCCGGGCCGGGCCCCGACCCTGGAGCGGATCGCGGCGATGCGTAAAGGCCCCGCAGCGCGAACCCGGTGTACAAACAGAGGCCTTCAGCGGTGCAGCCTTCAACCTTGAACGGCAACCGCTGTTGTGCCCTGCCGAGGAGCGCGGCGGGCACGCAGGCGACTGAACATGAAGGCTCCTGGCGCCCTGGCCGAATGGCGAAGGCCGCAGGACTGCGGAACCAGGACACTGGAGCAAACTCATCCAGGCGGCATCGCGGGAGCGAGTGATCTGCACGCCCGGGCAGGTTCCGGGAGTTCTTGCCGTGAGCCAAAGCGAACGGAACAAGCCCTGAGCCCTGAGCCCTGAGCCCTGAGCCCTGGCGCCGGCGCGCCACGCCGCACGCCAGTGGCACCCTGGCCAGCCTGCCCTGCCTGCGGCAGCCAGCATCAGGCGGGGGCTGCGCCCGCGCCCAGTTGTCAGGCCGCGGCGTGCCGCCCTTCCGCGGTCCCGAACATCCGTGCGAATTCCGCCTGTTCCCGCCGCAGCGCCTCGGCCAGCGGGGCATGGACGGGCCGGCGGCCGTGCTTCGGCTCCATTTCGAACAGCCCGTTCGGGCAGTAGCGGTCCTCGTCCCAGCCCATATGGCCGAGCACGGGGTAGAGGCAGATGCCATGGATCGGCACGCCCTGACGGATCGCCTGGCGCACCTCGCCGCCGATGTACGAAAGCCATTCGGCGCGCGGCCAGCCCTCGATGCTGGTTTCGGCCAGGATCAGCGGCTTGCCGGTGCGGGCATGGGCGTCGGCGAAGAGCCTGTGGACCGGGGTGTAGCGGGCGCTGTCGAAAGGCGAGAGCGGCTCGCCCTCGTCGAGCCACTGGTTGTTCCAGTAGTAGTTCACGCCCATGACGTCGAAGGCGTCCGGGTGGCCGCCCAGTTCCGGGGCGGCGCGGCCCTGCAGCATGTCCCAGGCCTCCCACTGGAAGCCGTTGTAGAGTTCCACCGGGCGCGGGTCCTGGCCGTGGCGGGGGACGATGCGGATGATGGGGTCGATGGCGAAGAAGGTGCAGCCCGGCACCGCGTCCCTTATCGCCGCGGTGGCGGCCAGCGCGGCGCGCACCAACTGGCGCTTCAGTTCGCCGCCGCGGCCATGGCAGTTGGGGTTGATCCGGGCCATGTCGCCGCCGGCCCAGGCGAGGAAGGAAATCTCGTTCACCGGGCAGAGCATCGGCGCGCGGCCGGTTTCCTCCCGGTGCAGCCGGGCGAAGGCCACGGCGTAGCGGGTGAAGCGGGTGACGAATTCGGCCGAGAAGATGTCCAGCCCATCCGGCCAGCCATAATGGAAGAGATCCCAGACCACCTGCACGCCCTGGCGCTCCGCCGCATGCAGCAGCGGCAGCACGGGGGACCAGTCGTACTGGCCCGGCGCGGTCTCGATCAGGTGCCAGCGCGCGCCGTCGCGGGCGGCGCGGATGCCGTGTTCGGTGAGCTGCCGGTAGTCCTCCTCGGCCAGCAGGTCATGCCTGGTGCCGGCGATGAGGTCGAGCCGCCTGCCATCCCCCCGCCGATGCGTGGAGCATTCGAAACCGCCCAGGAAGTAGCTGGGAAAAAGCGAGGGTCGAAAGGTCACGCGGAAATCCCTTGCGGTGGTGGCGGGGCCTGCCGGGACATCGCGCCGTGCAGAAACCGGCGGCCAAGGAATATCGTATAAGTTGTGCGTTGAGAGGGGAATTTGGCCCTGCCCGAGGAAATCGGCAACGGCCAGAATGCGTGAACATGCCCGTCGTTCCCCGCCGGGCGCTGCCAGGCGGTATCCCGTCGCCGGCGCGGCCGACCAAGGCCCCGGGCCTCCTCAGCCGGGGAACCTGCCCCGCCCGGGTAGCGGCAAGCCCGGCCGGGTCTGCGCTACAACTGTACGAGACCGGCCCGGGCACCACGGGCCACCGCATCGGCGCGGCTGCCGGCACCCAGCTTCTCCAGCACCATCGCGACATGCGCCTTGGCGGTATGGAAGGAAAGGCCAAGCCGCCGGGCGATCACCTTGTTCGAGGCGCCCAAGGCCAGCAGTTCCAGCACCTCGCGTTCGCGCCGGGTCAGGTTCACCCCGCCACTGGCCGGGCGGGGCGGCAGGACGGCCGCCGGCGGCGCCACCACCAGGCCGCGGCTGATTGCCGCCAGGGCGGCGGCGAAATCGGCACTGGAAGCCTCGGGCGGCAA
>JAEWCI010000003.1 GCA_023390705.1 Pseudomonadota bacterium | reverse complement strand
CCCGGCTACAGTGTCCCGGCCCGGGCGTATGGCTCAGTTGGTTAGAGCGCTGCCTTCACACGGCAGAGGTCACAGGTTCGAGTCCTGTTACGCCCACCGCAAGAGACCCCTGCCAACGCAGGGGTCTCGTCGCGTCCGGGCCCTGCCGGTCTGCGATCCAGCAGGCCCGGAGGACCCGCTGCCCGGGGCCGGGTCATGCGGGTGCGTCGATCGCGTCCGGTTGGTCGCGGTGGCTGATCGCCAGATAGGCGACGACGATGAGGATCGCGGTGAGGAACAGGAAGCTGGTCGCGGTGGTGCCGAGGCCGAGACCGCCGTCGGCGGTCGGCTGGCTGAGGTAGTCGCCGAGGGACGCCCCGAGCGGCCGGGTCAGGATGTAGGCGATCCAGAACGCGACGACCTCGTTGAGGTGCAGCAAGTAGTACGCCGCCGCAACGAGTGTGATGAGGCCCACGAAGAGCAGGGCGGACTTCCAGTAGCCGAGGTCGAACGTCTCGGCGATCAGGTCACCAGCCGCGGTGCCGAGCGCGAACGTGAAGAGGATCGCCAGCCAGTAGAAGGATTCGCGACGTGTGGTGGTGATCGAATGGATCGACAGCGTGCGCTCGCTGGCGAACCAGACTGCGAACGTCACCGCGAGGGCGATCGAGAAGACCGTGGTCGTGGCTTGCAGCGCGACGCCGCGCTCGTCGGTGAGGAAGTCGGTGATCAAGGTGCCGACGATGCTGATCAGCACGACGGACAGCCAGTAGATCCAGGGCACGTAGCGTCGTGCCCGGAACTGGAAGACGAGAGCGACGATCAACAGCGCGGTCATCACGACCATCGTGCTGGTGAGGCCGAGCCCGAGGTCCACGTTGAGGTAGTCCGCTGCGGTCTCGCCGACGGTGGTGGCGAGGACCTTGATGATCCAGAAGAAGATCGTGACCTCGGGGACCTTGTTGAGCATCTGGCGGGTCGGCGATCGCTTCGGCATCGTCGTCGGGACGGAGAGGTCTCGTTGCTCGGTCACGTCGGTGCTCCTGGTTCAGCGCGGGTTGAGCCACCGTGGCGTGCGGCGGGTGAAGCGTCGGCCAGTGCAGGGTCAACGGACGGTTAAGACCCAGGTCCGAGGGTCCGCAGCAACGTTCGGCGGGCGTGCGCCGCCGGGTTTTGCCACCGGTTCACCGTGACCTGACGCCGCTCGAACTCGCGGCGGCAGACGATCGAGGGGCTCCCGATCACAAGGACCCGATCGTGACCGTCCTCGAGTCCCCACCGCCCCCCAACGCTGACCACGAGGCAGTCCCCGGTGCCGGGCCGTTCCCACCGCCGAACCGTCGCCGCTCGAGCGCGCGTCGGCGCCGGCTCCGGGTGGCCGCCATCATCCTCGCTCTGGCGCTCGTGCCGGTGGCCTGGTCCTACGGGACCTACCTGACCGCCCCCGGCGACGCACCGGTGAGCGTCCGCACCGTCGACTGGTTCCGTGACCACGGGTTCGAGACCGTCATCGACGACGTCGAGCAGTGGTGGTACACGAGGCACAAGCCGACCGGCGCGGCTCCGCCGAGAGCGGACATCCCGACGGCGCTGCGCCACGATGCGTTGCAGCCTGCCGCCGACCGGGCCATCACTGCGGCTCGTTCGCCGTCTCCGTCGGAGGCGGTCTGGGTCCCGGCCCTGGGACTCGACTCCGGCGAGGGCTCCGTCCAGCAGACGTTCCTGCACCCTGACGCTGCTGCGCCGTCGGTGATCGCCACCGTCGTCCGCTTCGACCAGTCGAAGGTCCGCACGGTCTACGTCCCGGGCCTCGCCGAGCCGGGGGGCGGCTGGGCATGGGGGTCCGAGGTGCCGCCGAGCGAGCGATCCAAGCTGATCGCGGCGTTCAACGCGGGGTTCAAGTTCCGTCACACCGCCGGCGGCGTGTACACCGAGGGCCGTCACGCCGTACGCCCCCTCGAGGCGGGCCTCGCATCGCTGGTGATCGACCGAGAGGGACGGGCGGACGTGATCGGCTGGCCGGGACGGGCGGGCCTGACGCCGGCCGTCGTGAGCGTTCGACAGAACCTCGCTCTGATCGCGGATGCAGGTCGACCGGTGGCCGGTCTGGACTCGGACCGCGGGCTCAAGTGGGGAACGAAGCAGTCCCAGTTCCAGTACACCTGGCGTTCTGCGGTCGGCGTCGATGCGCAGGGCCGGCTCATCTACGCAGCCGGCAGCCAGATGACCCTCGTGCAGCTCGCGGACGCGATGGTCGATGCCGGCGCAGTGCGAGCCATGGAGCTGGACATCCACGACGGGGTCGTCACGTTCAACTGGTACCGGCGGTCTGCGAGGAGCTCGGTCGATGTGACCGGATCGAAGCTGACGCCGTCGATGCAGCGCAGCGCCGACCGATACCTGACGCCCGATCAGCGCGACTTCATCGCCATCCAGGCCCGGTGACACGATGCGGACCTTCGCTCGTTCCCAGTCAGCGCGACGGGTCGGCATCGCCGTGGTCCTTGTGATGGCTGTCGCATGCACGGTCGACGGGCCCCAGGGAGCTGTCACACGACCGTCCGGACCCGACTGCGCACGTGGCGTCGGTACCGATGAGTACACACATCAGAGTGCGCGCGTCGTCCTGGTCCACCTCCCGGCTTGCTACTCAGAGACGGATCGGCGCTACCCGGTCATCTACCTGCTGCACGGCGCCGGCGCCGACGAGACACAGTGGGTCGACATCGGCACCACGGTCGAGATCGACCGGCTCGCCGAGCGGGGTGAGATCGGCCAGGCCCTGCTGGTCGCGCCCGACCAGGGCGACGTCCCTGCAGCCGGTCGCGCCGCAGAGGTCCCCGAGCTCGTCACATGGGCCGACAGCAACTACCGGACGATCGCTGATCGTGACCACCGTTCGATCGGCGGCATCTCACGCGGCGGTCAGGCCGCCCTGTCGGCGGCGGCACACGATCCGGCCCTGTTCGGTTCCGTCGCGGGACACAGCACGACCCTTCCGCCGGACCGCGAGGAGCTCTTGGTCGGCCTCCGCCCCCTGACCGGACATGTGTGGCTCGACGCGGGCGCATCAGACCCACTCCTCGACGAAGTGGTGTCCTTCGCCGCGGACCTCGAGCGCACCGGCACCGCCAACTCGCTCGTCATCGCACCTGGCGGTCACGACCGGGACTACTGGCGGGCGTCCATCGATTCGTACCTGAGGTTCTACGCTCATCGATGGCTCTAGGTCGGGCCCGGTGCGGGCGACGAGTCCACGGCGTCGGGGAGCACGAGGCGGAACGTGGTCGAGGAGCCGGACGCCAGGACCAGGCGGCCTCCCTCCGCCTCGGCGAGCGCTCGGGCCAGGTTCAGTCCCACGCCGTGGCCGGCGGCGGCCGGGTCCCTACGGACGAACAGGCTCGTCGGGTCGCGGTCGATCGCTCCCTGAACGCCGACCACGATGACCAGCC
>JAEWCI010000637.1 GCA_023390705.1 Pseudomonadota bacterium | reverse complement strand
CCTGCCGGCAGATCGGCCTGCACGGCCTGCCCCTGCTCCAGCAGATCGCCGCCCGCAAGCACGCGCATGAACGGGTGAACGTGTTGACCCATTGCAATGCCGGCTGGATCGCCACGGTGGATTACGGCACCGCGCTCAGCCCCATCTACCAGGCGCATGACCTGGGCATTCCGGTGCATGTCTGGGTGGACGAGACCCGGCCACGCAACCAGGGCGCGGCGCTGACGGCCTGGGAGCTGGGGAAGCATGGCGTGCCGCATACCGTGGTTGCGGACAATGCCGGCGGCCACCTGATGCAGCATGGCGAGGTGGACATCGTCATCGTCGGCACCGACCGCGTCACCCGCAGCGGCGACGTGGCGAACAAGATCGGGACCTATCTCAAGGCCCTGGCGGCGAAGGACAATGGCGTGCCCTTCTGGGTGGCGCTGCCGCACTCCACCCTGGACATGAGCCTGCGCGACGGCGTGGCGGAAATCCCCATCGAGGAGCGCGATGAGGCCGAGGTCACCACCCTGACCGGCCGCACCGAGGATGGGCGGCTGGAGACGGTGCGGGTGGTGGCGGAAGGCAGCGCCGCCGCGAATCCGGCCTTCGACGTGACCCCGGCCCGCCTGGTGACCGGCCTCATCACCGAACGCGGCCGCTGCGAGGCGAGCGAGGCGGGGCTCTCGGCGCTCTACCCGGAGAAGGTCTGACCGCTGAAGGGCAGGTGCTGGCGGTCCTGCTTCCGTTCCAGCAGCACCAGGCCGAGGATCAGCATCAGCCCTGCCACGCAGGCGCCATAGAAGGCCAGCATGGGCGAAGCGCGGCCCGGTGCCAGCGCGTCGCTCAGCAGCAGGGCGACCAGCGCGCAGATCATGGCCAGGGCAAGGGCGATCAGGGTGCAGGCAAGACGTTGCATGGGGTCGGTCCCAGCTTTCGGTGCCGCCTAAGGAACAGCGGCAGCCCGGCAGCTTCGCGCCGGCATCTTGGCGATTTCATGGCAGAAGTCCCGGAATCCACAACCTTTGCGTGTGGGAAAGGCTTGCCTGTCCGCTGGGCAGCGCGGTGCCACGGTGCCCCGCCGGCGGGCAGAGGCTGTCGGCGACTGATACCCGCGGCCCGGCATTCCGGTTGCGTAGCGGCGATGAATACAGGATCGTTCCCGGGCTTCATGAGACCGGGAGAGAACAAGCCATGCGCCGCCTCCTCGCCGCCTTGTTGCTGTCGAGCCCCCTCGGGCTCCCCTTGGGGCTCGGCCTGACCGGCCCCGCCACCGCCCAACCCGGCCAGCCACCGCTGCGCTGCGCGGTGGACGGCACTTTCGCCCCGCACGCCTTCCCCAATTTGCAGGGTGGGGTCCAGGGCTTCCAGATCGACCTGTTCCGCGAGGTGGCGAAGCGGATGGGCCGGGAGATCACCATCGATTCGGCGAGCTTCTCCGGCCTGATCCCGGCGCTGAATGCGGGCCGCTACGACTTCCTCTGCGCCCCCACCACCGTGACGCCGGAGCGCGCCGCCAACCTGCTGTTCACCGAGGGCTATCTCTGGACCGAATTGCAGTTCGGCATCCGTCGCGGCACCCCGCCGATCCGGTCGGAGGAGGATCTGCGCGGCAAGACCATCAGCGTGAACAAGGGCACACCCTATGAACAATGGGTGACCCGCAACGCGGAGCGGCTCAACCTCACGCTGCTCGCCTTCGACACCCAGCCGGACGCGGTGCAGGCGGTGCTGCAAGGCCGTGCCCATGCCAACCTCTCCGGCAACACGGTGGTCAAGTACAGCGCCAGCCGGACACCCAATTTCGTCGCCGACTTCGTGCTGCCCGGCACCCGCTTCCACTGGGGCACGCCCTTCCGCCAGGATAGCGCCGCGCTGCGCAACCAGGTGGAGGAGGTGATCGAGTGCATGAAGCGCGACGGCACCGTCGCCCGCCTTTCCGAACGCTGGTTCGGCGCCGCGCCGAAGGAGGACGATGCCGAGCGGGTGGTCTTCCCCGGCTACGGCCCGCCCGGCCTGCCCGGCTACGACCCGACCCCGCATGAGCCGCGGTGCGGTTGAATTGGCGGCACCCATCATCCAGGCCAGCGGCATCCACAAGCATTTCGGTGCGCTGCATGTGCTGAAGGGCGTGGATCTGGAGGTGCGGGAGCGGGAGCTTGTCTTCGTCATCGGCCCTTCCGGCTCCGGCAAGTCCACCCTGTTGCGCTGCCTGAACCGGCTGGAGGAGCCTTCCTCCGGCCGCGTCATCATTGATGGCATGGACCTGCTGGACCGCCACACCGACATCAACCGGGCGCGGCAGCGGATCGGGATGGTGTTCCAGTCCTTCAATCTCTACCCGCACATGACGGCGCTGGGGAATGTGATGCTGGCACTGCGCAAGGTGCTGCGCCTGCCGCGCGCGGAGGCCGGGCGGCGCGCGGTGGCGGCGCTGGAGCGTGTGCATCTGGCCGACCGCGCCGGCCATTATCCCGGCCAGCTTTCCGGCGGCCAGCAGCAGCGCGTCGCCATCGCCCGCGCCATTGCGCTGGAACCGCGGGTGATGCTGTTCGACGAGCCGACCAGCGCGCTCGACCCGGAATTGGTCGGTGGCGTGCTGCAGGTGATGCGGGAATTGCGGGAAGACGGCATGACCATGGTGGTGGTCAGCCACGAAATGGGTTTCGCAAGAGCCGCCGCCGACCGGGTGGTATTCATGGCCGATGGCGTGATCGTCGAGCAGGGCACGCCGGCGGAGGTGTTCGGCGCGCCGAAGCACGAGCGGACGCGGGCCTTCATCGGCCAGATCGAGCGGCACTGACCGCCATGACCAATTGGGAGAAATTCGCCGACAGCTTCCTCAATGCCCGGGTCGCGGCGGAATACCTGCCGAAGATCATCGACGGCTTCTGGCTCACCATCCAGCTCGCGTTCTGCATCATCCTCACGGGGCTGGCTGCCGGGCTGGCGATGGCAGTGCTGCGCAGCTTCGGCCTGCGGGTGCTGAACTGGCTCATCATCTTCACCGTGGACCTGTTCCGCGCCCTGCCGCCGCTGGTGATCATCACGCTGCTCTATTTCGGCCTGCCCGGACTCGGCCTTCAGCTTGGCGGCTTCGCCGCTTCCTGGCTGGCGCTTTCCCTGGTGCTGATGGCCTTCGCCGAGGAAATCTTCTGGGCCGGCATCACCGCCGTGCCGAAGGGCCAGTGGGAGGCGGCCCGCAGCACCGGTCTCTCCTTCATGCAGACGCTCGGCTACGTGGTCCTGCCGCAGGCACTGCGCATGACCATCCCGCCGCTGACCAATCGCACCATCGCCATCACCAAGGGCACGGCGCTGGCTTCCGTGGTGGCGGTGCCGGAAATCCTCGGCGCGGCCCAGGCCGGGGTTTCCTTCAGCTTCAACCCCACGCCGCTGACGCTCGGCGCCGCGGCCTATCTGGTACTGTTCATCCCGGTGGTCTTCCTCGGCCGCTGGATCGAGACGCGCTTCGCGTGGAAGCGCTAGCCATGCGATCGCGCAGCACCGCAGGCGCAGCCGAGGAGCGGAGCGTGAATCGCTTGGCCCGAAAGCGCGAGCCATGAGCTGGTCGGATTTCGTCGAGGCCTTCTTCTCCCTCGACATCCTCTCCCAGGCCTGGCCGATCCTGCTGGACGGGTTGCTCAGCACGCTGCTGCTCTCGGCGCTGGTGGTGCCGCTGGGGCTTGCCGGCGGGATGATGCTGGCGCTGCTTTCCACCTTCCGGCACCCGCTGCTGCGCTATCCGCTGATGGCCTGGATCGACCTGTTCCGGGCCCTGCCGCCACTGGTGCTGCTGGTCTTCATCTATGCCGGCCTGCCCTTCGCGGGCTTCGAGGTCTCGGCCTGGACCGCGGTGGCAATCGGCTTCTTCCTCAACACCGGCGCCTATTACGGGGAGATCCTGCGCGCCGGCATCGAGAGCGTGCCGGCCGGGCAGATGGAGGCCGCGCGCAGCACAGGGCTGACACGCGGCCAGGCCATGGCCCATGTGATCCTGCCCCAGGCGGCGCGCAACGTGCTGCCGGACCTTGTCAGCAACACGCTGGAGGTGGTGAAGCTCACCTCCATCGCCTCCGTGGTGGCGCTGCCGGAATTGCTGTTCCAGGCCCGCCAGGCGCAGAGCGTGACCTACAACGCAACCCCCATCATGGCGGCGGCGGTGGTGTATTTCATCCTGCTCTGGCCGGTGGTGCGGCTGCTGAGCCGGCTGGAGAACCGGCAACTGGCGGGAAGGCGGTAGTGGATCGCGCCTGACGGAAGAGTCCCTTTAGGAATTCCCGCTGGCTGCCCGGGGTGCGAATCTGGGCGATGCGCACAGGGATCATTATAGAAGTGACGGCAGCCGACCGGGCTCGGCTGGAGGCGGTGGCGGCAGATCGGAACAGCCCGCAGAAGCATGTCTGGCGCGCCGGGATCGTCCTGCTGACGGCAGACGGCTGCGGCACTGGCGAGATCATGCGGCGCACCGGCAAGGCCAGGACGGCTGTCTGGCGCTGGCAGGAGCGCTACATGCAGGCGGGCGTGGACGGGCTGCTGCGGGACAAGACCCGGCCCCCGCGTATCCCGCCACTCGCCCCGGAGATGGCGGAACGTGTGGTGGCGCTGACGCTCGGCGATCCTCCCAGCGAGACAACGCACTGGACCGCCGCTGCCATGGCCAAGGCGAGCGGCATCAGCGCCAGCGCGGTGCGACGCATCTGGCGTTCGCACGGGCTCCAGCCGCATCGGGTGCGCCGGTTCAAACTGTCAAATGACCCGCAGTTCGCCGCTAAGCTGCGCAACATCGTCGGGCTCTACGTCGATCCACCCGCCCATGCCGTCGTGCTGTCGGTGGATGAAAAGAGCCAGATACAGGCGCTCGACCGCACCCAGCCCGGATTGCCGCTGAAGAAGGGCCGCTGCGGCACCATGACCGACGATTACATGCGGAACGGCACCACTACCCTGTTCGCCGCCCTCGAGGTGCTGGAAGGCAAGGTCATCAGCCGGTGCATGCAGCGCCACCGCCATCAGGAGTTCATCCGGTGCCTCAATGCGATTGAGGCCGATGTCCCCGCCGGAAAGGCAGTCCACGTGATCCTCGGCAACTATGCCGTCCACAAGCACCCCAAGGTCATCAGGTGGCTGGAGCGGCATCCCCGCTTCACCTTTCACTTCACCCCGACCTCCGCGTCATGGCTCAACGCCGCCGAGAGCTTCTTCGCCAAGCTGACGAAGCGACGGCTCGAGCGTGGTGTGTTCCACTCCATTGTGGCGCTTCAGGCGGCGATCAACCGCTTCGTCGCGGAAGCCAACGCCGATCCGCGCCCCTTCTGCTGGACCAAGAGCCCCGACACGATCATCGCCGCCGTCCAGCGTGGGCACCAAGCGTTAGACTCGCTTTCCTAGGGCGCCTGCGCCCCAATATAAAAGCGGTTCCAGGTCGGGCTGACGAGGATTTCGTTGACGCAGGCACGTGCAGGCATGCCCGCGACGAACAGGATTGTGACGGCAAGATCCTCGACCTGCAGCATCCTCGCCCTCTCCTCCGCAGGGACCGGAATGGGCCGAGCATCCAGGATAGGCGTGGCGACGTCAGCGGGGCAGATGCAGCAGGACCGGATGCCGTTGACGCACTCCTCGATATTGATGCTCTCGCTGAGCGCCACCAAACCGTGCTTGGCAGCCGTGTAGGCCGGTCCGGGCATGCGCAGGATATGTCGCCCCGCCCAGGAAGCGATGTGGATGATGAGTCCGTCCTGCTTAGCACGCATCACTGGCAGGACCGCGGCTGTCGTGTGGAACGGCCCTGCGAGGTCGGCTTCCAGCACCGCTGCGAAGCCTGTCGCATCGACCTCGGCCCAGCTTCGCTTGCGAATATTCAGGCCGGCAGCGTTGACGAGGATGTCGCAGCGGCCGAACTCAGCCTGGATTCCATCAGCGGCAGCCTTGACCGCCGCCGGGTCCGCCACATCGGCCAGCGCCACGATAACGTGGCCCCCGGCGTCGCTGATAGTGGCCGCGGTCGCCTTCAGAGGCTCCTCGCGCCGGCCGGAAAGAACCAGTTTCGCGCCCGCTCGCGCCAGTGCGATCGCGGCCGCCTGACCAATGCCCGAACCCGCACCCGTAACCCAGGCCACCTTGTCTTCCAACGAGATGCCCATGGACCATTATCCCGGCGGTTTGAGGACACCATTAGGAACCAGTCGCGGCTGATGATCAACAGGCTGGCACGTAAGCCCGTAAAAGCTCGTTCGAGTGACCGAGAGCGGCGCACCTTTCCGGGTACCAAGCGTCAGGCGCGCTCCACTGGCGCCTTCGGGCGAAGCCCGTGCGCTTCCCCGTGGAAAGGATGCATGGGACCGAACAGCCAGGACCTGTCCACGCCGCATGGCCAGCGTGAACATGCTCCAGCGAAAGCGGCACGGGCAGTGGCCCCCTGCCCCGCCCCGTGCTAGCCCCCGTGCCAAACCTGTGCAGGAGACACGTCCATGGCACGCACCCCAAGGCGGCGGATTCTCGGCGGCCTCGCCGGGCTGGTGGCCGCCCCCGCCCTGCCGCTTCCGGCCCTCGGCCAAGCCGGCTTCCCCAGCCGCCCGGTTACCATCGTGGTGCCCTTCAGCCCCGGCGGCAGCACCGACATCGTCTCCCGCCTCATGGCGGAGCGGATGACGGCCATCCTCGGCAGCCCGGTGCAGGTGGAGAACCGGCCGGGCGGCAACACCATCGTCGGCGCCGAATACGTCTCCCGCGCCCAGCCGGATGGCCACACCGTCCTGATGTCCTCCGGCACCACGCTCAGCATCAACCCGCTGGTCCAGCCGAACCTGCCCTACAAGGTGGAGGATTTCGCGCCGATCACGCTGGTCACCACCTATCCCTTCGCCAGCATCGCCCAGAACAACGGCGGCCCGGCGGATGTGCCGGCCTGGAGCGCCGCCGCCAAGGCGCGGCCGGGGCAGATGACCTATGGCACCAATGGCCCGACCACCCTGACCAATGTGGCGATGCTGATGGTGCTGGACCGGCTCGGCATCACCATGCAGGACGTCACCTATCGCGGCGACGCGGCGGCGCTGAACGACTTCCTCGCCGGCACGCTGGACATGCTGGTGGTGGCCGGCGGCACCGCCCTGCCGGTGCGCAGCAACCGCCAGGGCCGGCTGCTGGTCTGGACCAGCCTGCAGCGCATGCCTTCCACGCCGGAAGTGCCCTGCATCGCCGAATACGCCCCGGGGCTGGAGGCGCTGAGCTGGTTCGGCCTGCTCGCCCCCGCACGCACGCCGGCCGCGGTGGTGCAGCGGCTGAACGCCGCCGCGGTGCAGGCGCTGCAGGACACGCGCATCCGCGAACGCCTGACCAATGACGCGCAGACCGTGGTGGGCGGCACGCCGGAGCAGTTCGCCCAATTCCTGCGCGACCAGGAACGGCAGTGGCGTCCCATCCTGGCGAAGCTCGACGTGCCGCGGAACTGAGGGACCCCGCCCTCTCCGCCCCCGCGGG
>JAEWCI010000584.1 GCA_023390705.1 Pseudomonadota bacterium | reverse complement strand
GGTCCAGGGCACAGGTTTCGGCGGTGTAGAGCCAGATTTCCGCGCTGCCCTCCGGGCGGCGCAGCCGGGGCTCGCCCAGCCAGTGGCGCAGTGTCTCCGGCCGGGCGCCCAGAAGCTGGGCGGCGCTGGCCGGGCTGGTGCCGGTTGGACTGGTGCCAGATGGTTCGGCATTGGCATGCGCCACCCGGCGCGCCTGGCCAGGGGCGGGCATGGGCCGATGCGGCGGGGCAGGCGCCGGATCCTGCATGGCAAGCACCGCCAGGTTGCGCTGGCTGCTGGCAAGTGCCGATCGCAGCGCGAGCGAGGCTTCTTCCGCCGGCGCGGCGCAGCCGGCCAGGAGCAGCAGGACCAGCAGTCGGAGGCGGGCCGCCATGGGGCGCGCAAACTCCGCTGGCGGCACCGCCGGGAAACCCGGGCAGGCGCCGCGGCGACGGAAGGGAAGGGGCCGGCGCGCCGTGGCGGCCGGCCGTGGGTTTCAGGACTCGACCGGTTCCCGGGCCGGGGTCACCGGCGCGCTGGCGGTCTGGTCCGTCAGCATCTCCATCCGGCCGGAGACCTGGCCGCCTTCCTCCACCGAAAGCCGGCGGCAGCGGGCAATGCCGTTTACCCGGCCGGTGGCGCGGATGACGAGGCTGCCGCGGGCGGTGATGGTGCCGTCGAACAGGCCGGCGATCTCGGCCTCCTCGACCTGGACCTCACCCTTGAAGACGCCGGCCTGGGCAACGAAAAGCTCCGCGGCCTGGATCATCTGGCTTTCGACCGTGCCTTCCACCACCAGCCGCTCGGCATCGGCGACGGTGCCCTGCAGGCTGATGCCGCGGCCGACCACCAGGGTGCGGCGCTCGCTCGGGTCGAGCCGGCCCTGCGGCCGGGCGGGAACGCCCACACCGGTCGTGGCGGCCGGGCGCGGCCCGACGGTGGGGGTGGCAGGGGCTGCGGTGGGCTTCGGAGCCAGGGTCATGGATGCGGGCGCCTCCTTGGGCGTGGGGCGGAAGGGCGGGACACCAAGATCGGCGTCGCGCGCCGCAGGAGCAGTGCCCGAAGCTGGATCGGTGGCCGGTGTGCCCGGCCCGTCCTCTCTTTTGCGGCCGAAGATGGCCATGCTGTTCCCCCTGTCACAGCGATGCGGCGAGACGTGGTGTGCGGTGCGGCTGCAACAGCATCGGCGACAGCGTCCTCCGCCGCGCCGCGCTGCGCCTCCCCAAGCGCCATATCCAGCCATGGGCTACCATGCGCGGAAGCCCGGGGACAACGGGCTGCACCGATTTATCCCCGGAATTCCGCCAATGTTCCGCCCGAATCACGATGCAGCAGATGCGTCATCGCGGCGGTGCCGAGCACCGGAACCAGAATGTTGAGAACCGGCACCAATGTCATCGCCGCCAGCACGGCGCCGAGCACCAGCACCGGCCCCTCTCGCGAGCGGCGCAGCGCCTTCGCTTCGGCCAGCCCCATGCGCCGCTGCGCCACGCCCTCGAACAACCCATGCCCCAGCCCGATGGTGTTGATCGCGAAGAACAGCGCGGCGCCCAGCGGCGGCAGCAGCAGCGCCAGCGGCAGCGCCACCAGGCTCAGCAGCCCGAGCCGAAGGCCGAGCGCCAGCCCGAAGCGCGCCTGCGCCACCAGCCCGGCGCCGCGCGGCGGCGGCAGGCTGGGGTGGAAACGCCGTTCCACCGCCTCCGCCACCGGGTCCAGGAACAGCCCCATCGCCGCCAGCATCACCGGCACGAAAAGCCAGACGGCCAGGGCAAGCGCCGCGAGGCCGGAGAGGGTGGCGGCGATCCCCGCCAGCCAGCCGCTGCCGCCGGCCAGCTCCCCGGCGCCCCAGCCGGATAATCCGGCAAGGCCGAGGAAGGCCAGCAGGGCGACCAGCGACCCCTTCAGCAGCGGTGCCCAGAAGGCCGGGTCACCGATCTGGCGGAAGGCGAGCAACAGGGGAGTGAGCATCGGCCTCCCAGGGGCGCAGGTGGTGGATGCGGTCAATGGACGCTGTGGCACGGCGGGGCTATCCCGGACGCCCGGTGGCCGCAACGTCTGTGGCCCGCAGAAGGGTTCCCGAACACGATGACCGCACCCGCCCTCGACATCCTCGGCATCGGCAATGCCATCGTGGACGTGCTGGCCCGTGCCGAGGACAGTTTCCTGGATGCCCAGGGCCTGGCCAAGGGCAGCATGCGGCTGATCGGGCCGGAGGAGGCGGAGGCGCTCTACGCCAGGATGGGACCGGGGATGGAAAGCTCCGGCGGCTCGGTGGCCAACAGTTGCGCGGTGGCGGCCGGGCTGGGGGCCAGGGTGGGCTTTCTCGGCAAGGTGGCGGCGGACCCGCTGGGCCAGGTCTTCGGCCACGACATCCGCGCCGCCGGGGTGCATTTCCCCACCGCCCCGCTGGCCAACGGGGCGCCGACCGCGCGCTGCCTCATCCTGGTGACGCCGGACGGGCAGCGGCCGATGAACACCTTCCTCGGCGCCTGCGTGCATTTCTCGGAAGCCGACCTGGACGAGGCGGCGATCGCCGGTGCCGGGATCATCTATCTGGAAGGCTATCTGTTCGACCCGCCGGCGGCGCAGAACGCCTTCTATGCCGCCTCGCGCCTTGCCCACCAGGCCGGCCGCAGGGTCGCGATCAGCCTGTCGGACGCCTTCTGCGTCCACCGCCACCGCCAGGCCTTCCGCCGCTTCGTGCGGGAGGAGGCGGACATCCTCTTCGCCAATGAAGCCGAATTGCTGGCGCTCTACGAAACCGACGATTTCGAGAGCGCCGCCGCGCTGGTGCAGGAGGAAGTGGCGCTGGCCGCGCTGACCCGCAGCGAACAGGGCAGCATCATCGTCACTGCCGAGGATCGGCACGAGGTGGAGGCAGTGCCGACCCGGGTGCTGGACACCACCGGCGCGGGCGATGCCTATGCCGCCGGCTTCCTTGCCGCCCTGGCGCGCGGCCTTGCCCTGCCCGAATGCGGCCGCTGGGGCGCGGTCTGCGCTTCCGAGGTGATTTCCCATTTCGGTGCCCGGCCGCGGGCCGATCTGAAGGCGCTGGTCGCCCGCTGAACCTGCCGGCGCGCCGCGGGCGGCAGCACCCTGCCGCCGGTTCCCGGGGGGAACCGCCGCTTCCCTGCCGTGTTGGGGTGCCGACGGGCAAGGCGCTCGGAACGATCCAGCGCCGCGCCCGACCGCCTCGGTGCCGGTTGCAGGACCGGCGCCGCCGCGGGGCAAGACCCTTTGCAGCGGAGACCATGATGCGGCGAATACATTTGTTGTCCACCGTGCTCGGCACGATGTTGCTGGCCTCGCCGGCCCTGGCACAACGTGATGCGATTTCCGAGATGAACCGGGAGCAGGGCAGCAGCGCCATGCCTTCGGTGCCGCTGCAGAACCGCAACGCCGGCATGGCCGACCAGATGGGCAATACCGAGGCGAGGCAGTGGCTCAAGGAAGCGCAGGATGCCCTGCGGCGGAACCGCCCCGGCCAGGCGGCGGAATTGCTGGAGCGGGCGGAAACCCGCATGCTGAGCCGCAGCATGATGGGCAGCGGCGAGCATCCCATCCAGGGGCCGATGGTGAACCACACCGCCGCCGCCCGCCACGCGATCATGCGGCGCGACCGCTCTACGGCGATGCGTGAGATCGACATGGCCATGAACGCGACCCGCGGCATGCAGGGGGGCGGCATGAGCCAGGGCGGCGCCTGGGATTCGGGCAACATGGGCACCGGCAGCAGCGCCGGCACCCAGTCCATGCAGGGCGGCGGCGGCCCCGGCTTCGGCCGTTCCGGCATGGGCCAGTCCGGCATGCAGGTGCAGCCCGGCTACGCGCCCGGCAGCGCCACGATGCGCGACCATGGCATGGGCGGCAGTTCGATGAGCCGCGCCGACCTGATCATCCTCGCCCAGGGCGGCGGTGCTGGCGGCGGCGGCAGCGGCGGCGGCGGTGACGAGGGCAAGGTCGAGGGTAGCTATCCGGGCTCGCCCGCGGCCGGTACGGGCAGCATCCCGC
>JAEWCI010000565.1 GCA_023390705.1 Pseudomonadota bacterium | reverse complement strand
CAGCACAGCGCCTCGGCCGGGCTGCGCTGGCTGGCCGGGGCCTGGGGCGCGCCGGTGCTCTCCACCTACATGGCCAAGGGCGCGATCAGCGATGGCGACCCGCATGCCGTCGGCCCCTTCATCGCTGGCGCGGCGGAGGAGGCGGTGCTGCGCGGCGCCGACGCCATTGTGCTGTTCGGCGCCGACCCCATCGAATTCCTGCCCAAGCCCTGGCCCTACAGCCAGCCGGTGGTGGAGCTGACGGCGCATGCCTTCGCCCGGCCGCATCTGGCGCCAACGGCGCAACTGGTGGGCGACCTGGCCGCCGCCGCCATGGCGCTGGAACATGCGGTGGAACCGGGCGGCTGGAGCCCGGAGGAAATCGCCGAAGCGCGCGATTCCATGCGCCGCCGCGCCATGGCCGAGAGCAAGGACGGCATCGCGCCGCATGCGCTGATCGCGGCGGTGGCCGAGGCCGCGCCGCCTGGCACGCGCATCACCGTGGATGCCGGCGCGCATACCCTGCCGGTGATGGCGCTGTGGCAGGCGCAGCAGCCGCATGACAGCATGATCTCCCGCGGCCTCGCCACCATGGCCTTCGCCCTGCCCAGCGCCATCGGCGCTTCCCTGGCCGATCCGTCGCACCGCGTGGTGGCCTTCACCGGCGATGGCGGGCTGATGATGAATGCAGGGGAGCTGGCGACCGCAGCGCAGGAAGGCTGCAACCTGGTCTGCGTGGTGTTCAACGACGCGGCCGTCTCGCTGATCGAGGTGAAGCAGCGGCGCCGGCAATTCCCGCTGCACGGCATGCGCTACGCGCCGGCCGACCTCGCCGCCGTGGCGCGCGGCTTCGGCTGCGCCGGCATCAGGGTGGAACGGCCGGAAGAGCTGGCGCCGGCGCTGCGCCAGGCCTTCGCCACGCAGGGCCCGGTACTGGTGGATGTGGCGGTGGACGCCGCGCCCTATCACGCGGTAGTGCCGGCGCTGCGAGGCTGAACGGCGCGCCGGGGGTTCAGCGGTAGATCGCTACCTCCGGCGCCCGGCCCCGGCGCAGCAGGCCGCGATACATGCCTTCGGTGCCGAAGGCGATGCCCGGTTCGCCCGCCGCATCCAGCGCGATGAGGCCGCCACGGCCGCCGCTGGCCGGTACGGCGCGCAGCGCCACTTCCTCCGCCGCCTGCTGCACCGTCAGGCCGCGATGGCGCATCAGGGCGGAAACCTCATGCGCCGCGGCGCAGCGGATGAAGGCTTCGCCCGTGCCGGTGCAGGAAACGGCGACGCCCGCATCCGCCCAGGTGCCGGCGCCGATCAGCGGGCTGTCGCCGACGCGCCCCGCCCGCTTGTTGGTCATGCCGCCGGTGGAGGTGGCGGCCGCCAGCCCGCCCGAGGCATCCCGCGCCACCGCGCCGACCGTGCCCATGCGCGCCGCGATGTCGTGGTCCAGCACCACGCGCCGCGCCTCCCGCGCGCGCAGCAATTGCTGCCAGCGGTATTCGGTGCGGAAATAATCCGGTGGGGCCATGGTCAGGCCCTCGGCCTCGGCGAAGGCATCGGCGGCCGGGCCGGCGAGCAGCACATGCGGCGTCCTCGCCATCACCGCCCGCGCCGCCAGCACCGGGTTGCGGATGCGCATGACGCCGGCGACGGCGCCGGCGGCGCGGGTCGTGCCCTCCATCACCGCGGCGTCCATCTCCACCGTACCGGCCTCGGTCAGGGTGCTGCCATGGCCGGCGTTGAAGAGCGGGCAATCCTCCAGGCGGCACACCGCTGCCGTCACCGCCTCCAGCGCCGTGCCGCCGGCATCGAGCACGGCGCGGCCGGCTTCCAGCGCGGCCAGCAGGCCGGCGCGGTGCTCGGCTTCGCGCTCCGCCGTCATCTCCTCGGCACGGATCGTGCCGGCGCCGCCATGGATGGCCAGGGACCAGTTGCTCACTCGCCACCGCCTTTCACGCCCGCGCGGCGCGGGTCCCAGCGCCAGGGCGGGTCCGGCCGCACCACTGCGCCGGCATGGAAGCGCGGGGCGGGGCGGTGCCTTTCCCGGCCTTCCAGCACCGTCAGGCCGCGGGGCGTCAGGCGCAGCGGGTCATTGCGTTCCAGCAGCCGCAGCGGGCCTTCGCGCAGCCGGCGGATATGGTCCTGCACGATCAGGTCGGTCACATGGAACACCGCATCGCGCGGCCGCATGGCGGCGAAGGCCTGCCGCCAGTCCTCGGCACCTACCCGCACCGCATGCAGCAATTGGCGTTCGGTCAGCGCCAGCCCGTCCGTGGTCCAGGGCAGGTCCATCAGGTGGCGGCGCAGCGCCGCGGCCAGGAAGGGCAGGGGCTGCGGCTTGCGCACCAGCACGTCCAGCAGGCGCGGATCCTCGTCGGTGAAGGCGTGCCAGGCGAATTCGGCCGCCTCCATCTGTTCGTCGGTCAGCGGCGCGGGGCGCAGCGCCGCCAGTTCGGAATCGCCCAGCTCCGGGAAGACGCGCCGGCCATCCGCCGGCATCAGGAACAGCTTGCCGCGCAGCGCCTGCAGCGGCGCGAGGATGGAGAGCACGCGCAGCAGCGTGGCCTGGTCCCAGAGGTCATGCTCGAACCACAGCCATACCTCGTCGAAGCGGCCCAGGCCGTAGAGCGCCTGGTATTCCCGCGCCAGCCTTGCGTGCGCCTCGGCCAGCGGCACCCGGGCGTGCAGCGCCACGAAGCGCGCCCGGCGGCCGAGCCAGCCGAGCAGCCCGTCATTGTCCTGCGCGGGGCCCTGGCAGACCGGGTCGGCGATGCAGAAATACGCGCCCGCGATCCCCGCCGCTTCCAGGCGCGGCCGCAGGTCGTCGCCGCAGCGGAGATGCGCGCGCGTGGTCAATTGATCCGCAGCCCCAATTCCTGCACCACGCGCCGCGCCTCCTCCGCCTGGCGGATGACGTCCTTGTGGAAGTCGGCGGTATTGAGGTAGCGCACCGGCATGTCGAAGCGCGCCAGCACCGCCAGGTGCTGCGGGTCCGTCACCGCCTTGTGGAAGGCATCGTGGATGACCTGCACGATCTCCGGGTCCATCCCCTTCGGCCCGGCGATGCCATAGGCGCTTTCGCCGACCACGTCATGGCCGATCTCGCGGAAGGTGGGCACGTTGGGGAAGCGGGCGGCGCGTTCGGTCATCCATACCGCCAGGCAGCGCAGCCTGCCTTCCAGCACCATGTCGGCCCAGGCGCTGGTCTCGGCCGAGAAATGGATGTTGTTGCCGAGCAGCGCCTGGAGGTTCGGCGCCGCGCCGCGGAAGGCGATGGGCACCCAGTCTATCCCGGCCTGCTTCGCCAGGGTCTGCATCTGCACTTCCGTGGTGTTGGCGCCGGGGGTCCCGTAATTGATGGTGCCGGGGTTCGCCTTGGCGTGGGCGATCAGTTGCTGCATGGTCTGCCAGGGCGCGTCCGGCCGCACCACCACCCCGCCCATGTAGCCGACCAGGCGGATGATCCAGGTGAAGTCGTTCACCGGGTCCCAGAGCGGCCGCTGCGACATGGCCGGCATGCGGAACACGTTGTTGGCCATCTGCGAAAGCGTATAGCCATCCGGCTTCGCCTCCCGCCACAGGTGCTGCGCCCCCAGCGTGCCGCTGGCGCCCGGCTTGTTCTCCACCACCACGGGCTGGCCGAGATGGCGGGAGGCGAGCTCGCAGACGCTGCGCATCTGCACATCGGTGGCGCCGCCCGGCGTCCAGGGCACGATGACGCGGATGGGCCGGTCCGGGTAGCGCGGCTGCGCCAGGGCGGGGCGGGCAAGGGCGGCGGCGAGCCCGCCGGCGATCGCCTGGCGGCGCCCGATGGTCAGATGCATGACGTTGCTCCTCCCGGGCCGGTCAAGGTGCCGGCCCTGTCGTGGAAGGAAAGCATCGCCCGCCCGGGCGCCACAGCGCAAGAAGCCGCGCGGGCGGCGTCAGGTCACAGCTTCAGCCCCAGCCGCTGGATCATGGCGCGGTCCTGCTCGAACTGCTCCCGCGCGAAGGCGGTGTAGTCGGCGCTGTTCTTGTACATCACCGGCATGTCGTAGCGTTCCAGGATCGCCAGATGCGCCGGGTCGTAGAGCGCTTCCTTGAAGATGTCGTGCAGCCGCTGGACCACGGCGGGGTCCATGCCCTTCGGCCCGGCAATGCCGTAGGGAGAGGCGCTGACGATATCGATGCCGATCTCCTTGAGGGTCGGCGTGTCGGGGAAGCGCTTGGCCCGCTCCTCGCCCCAGGTCACCAGCAGGCGCAATTGCCCGGACTTCACCAGCTCCGCCCAGCCGGAACTGTCGGCCAGCGCATCGGTCTGGCCGCCGAGCAGCGACTGGACGTTGTCCGCGAAGCCGCGGAAGGGCACATGGGTCCAGTCGATGTCGCGCGCCCCGGCGATGCGTTCCATGGTGATGTGCAGGGAAGTGCCGACGCCCGGCGTGCCATAGGTGACGCGGCCCGGGTTGCGCTTCGCGTGGTCCAGGAATTCCTCGAAGGTCTTCCAGGGCGCATCGGCCCGTACCACCACGCCGAAGAGATAGCCAGTGAGGTGGATGATGTAGGTGAAGTCCTTCATCGGGTCGAAGGGCGGGCGGGCGGCCATGACGGGGTAGCGGAAGACGCTGACCGGCATCTGGGACAGGGTGTAGCCGTCCGGCCGCTCGGTCAGCAGCGCCTGGGCACCGAGGATGCCGCCGGCGCCGGACTTGTTCTCCGGCACGACGACCTGGCCGGCATGGCGGGAGGCCGCATCGGCCAGGGCGCGCATCTGCACATCCGTGGTGCCGCCCGGAGCCCAGGGGATGAGCAGGCGGATGGGCCGGCTGGGGAAGGCCGGCTGGGCCGAGGCAGGGCTGGCAAGCGCGGCGGCGCCAAGCGCCAGGGCGGTACGCCGGGTGATCTTCTGGGGCATATGTCGATTTCCATCCCGATACCTGGCCCGGCGGGCGGCCGGGCAGGCAGGAGCAACGCGCGCCGGAGCGTGGCGCTGCCTGTCGGATGACAGGGCGGCGCCTGTCCGCGCGCCGTGGCGGGCGGAACAAGCAGCGGCAGGCGCCGGCCTATCGGATACCGGGGGGGCCTGTCCATTCGACGGGAGGACCGATCCGCGGGTCGCACGACCAGCCTCAACCCTCGGCGCGGCGCCAGGGGTTGCCGGGGCGGCGCGGCGGGTGCGCGGCATGCAGCATCATCATCTCGCCCACCGCTTCCGGCGTCACCAGCCCGACCAGCGTGCCCTGGGCATCCACCACGCCCACCGCCGGCGCGCCCTGGCCGTTCTGCAGCAGGGCGATGGCATCGGCCAGGCATTGCCGGGGCCCGATCAGCGGAACGTCGCGCGCCATCACCTCCAGCACCGGGGTATCCGGGCCGCTGGCGCGCAGCGCCTGGATCATGGCGTCGTGGGCCAGCACCCCGCGCAACCGGCCGGCGCCGTCCAGGACCGGGAATTCGCGCTGGCTGCCCCGGATCAGCAACTGCGCCGCGTCCTCCACCGTGGCATCCGGGGCCAGGCTGTCGAAGCGGGTCATCATGGCATCCGCCACCGGGATGCCGCGCCCGACCTCCCGCATCTGCACCGCATGCGCTTCCGAAGCGGCGCCGAGATAGACGAAGAGCGCGATGAAAACGAGCAGCGCGTTGCCGCCCAGCAACCCGAGCAGCCCGAGGCCGAAGGCCACAACCTGGCCCACCGCGGCGGCCGTCTGGGTGGCGCGGACATAGCCCATGCGCCAGGCCAGGAAGGCCCGCAGCACCCGGCCGCCATCCATCGGGAAGGCGGGGATCAGGTTGAACACCACCAGGGCGATGTTCACCCAGGCCAGCCTTTCCAGGATGCCGCGGCCGGGGCTCTGCACCTCCGTCGCCTCCATGGCCGGAAAGCCGCCCAGCACCAGGAAGAGCAGCGCCGCGATCACCACATTCACCGCCGGCCCGGCGAGCGCCACCACCAATTCCTCGGCCGGCTTTTCGGGGATGCGTTCCAGCCGCGCCACGCCGCCGATCGGCAGCAGGGTGATGTCCGGCGTCTGCACGCCATAGCGCCGCGCGGCGAAGACATGGCCGAATTCGTGCAGCAGCACGCAGAGGAACAGCCGGCAGACGACGACCACCGTGGCCAGCGCCTTCCGCTGGCCGCCCTGGGCCAGGGCGCTGCCGCCGATCCAGAGCAGGAACAGCAGGAAGGTGAGGTGGATGCGGATCACCGTGCCCTTCACGGTGCCGATCGGAAAGGACCAGGTCATGCGCTCTCCCGCCGGGCGTGGTGCCGGGGCCTGTACGAAGCATCGGGACGCGCGAGGAGCGCCGACGGCGAATCCACGTATCCCGGCCTACCCTACTCCCAGCGCCCGCCAGCCGATATCGTTCCGGCAGAACCCTTCCGGCCAGTCGATCCCCGCCACCGCGGCATAGGCGGCGTCGCGCGCGGCGCGCAGCGTCTCCCCGCTGGCGGCGATGCCGAGCACCCGGCCGCCGGTGGCGACCACCGCGCCATCCGCCCGCCGCGCCGTGCCGGCATGGAAGACCTGCACGCCCGGCACCGCGGCGGCGCGTTCCAGCCCGCGGATCTCGCTGCCCTTGGCATAGCTGCCGGGATAGCCCCGGGCGGCCATGACCACGACCATGCTGTGCAACTCGGCCCAGCGCAGGTCGAAGAAGCCCAGTTCGCCGTCGCAGGCGGCCAGCAGCGCCGCCAGCAGGTCCGACCGCAGCCGCAGCATCAGCGCCTGGCAATCCGGGTCGCCGAAGCGGACGTTGAATTCGATGAGCTTCGGCCCCCCGGCGGTCAGCATCAGCCCGGCGAAGAGCACGCCGCGGAAGGGTGTGCCGCGCCGCGCCATCTCGGCCAGGGTCGGGCGGATGATGCGGGCCATCACCTCGTCGCGCAGCGCCTCGGTGAAGACGGGGGGCGGGGAATAGGCGCCCATGCCGCCGGTATTGGGGCCGGTGTCGCCATCGCCCACCCGCTTGTGGTCCTGCGCGGCGCCCACCGCCACGGCCTCGGTGCCGTCGCAGAGGGCGAAGAAGGAGATCTCCTCCCCGACAAGGCATTCCTCGACGAGGACGGTGGCGCCGGCCTCCCCATG
>JAEWCI010000534.1 GCA_023390705.1 Pseudomonadota bacterium | reverse complement strand
CGGGGAGCCTCTCGGGGGCGGGCGCGGCGCCGAGCACGGCCAGGTTGCGGTCGCGCAGGTGCGGGAAATTGCAGTGCAGGTAGATGTGCCGGCCGTCGCCCGTCGGGTGGAAACCGCTCAGCGGGTCATGCGCGGCACCGGGCCTGGCACCGTTCAGCCGCAGGTACTGGAAGCCGCGCAGCGAGGCGACTGCCTCGGTGAGGTCCACGCTGACCTGCTGCGGCTTGTGGCGCAGCGACCACAGCGCATCGGCAGCAATGCCGGTGGCGGCCAGCGCCGCGGCGCCGGCGGTGCCCAGCCGGTAGCGCGTGGGGAGCACCGGGTCGGCGCCGGTGAAGCGGGCCTCGCCGGGGAGTCGCGCCAGTTCGAGCAAATGGCCCAGCGCGGCGGCGGGGCGTTCGGCTTCCTGCATGGCGTTTCCTCCGGGATGATTCTTGCGGCAATGTTGGCTGGGCGCGGACGTTCAGCCCAGGCGTTCAGCCAGCTTGGCGGGCAGGTACAGGAATCATAGGATGCCGCGCCTTGCCGGCGCCAGGGTGAAGGGGCGCGGACAGGCAGCCGCCGCCGGCCCGGCTCAGGCGAAGACCACCGTCTTGCGGCCGTTCAGCAGCACGCGGTCCTGCAGGTGCCAAGCCACCGCCCGCGCCAGCACGCGGCGTTCGATGTCGCGGCCCTTGCGCACCAGGTCCTCGGGCGAGTCCGCATGGGTGACGCGCTCGACATCCTGTTCGATGATCGGCCCTTCGTCGAGGTCGCCGGTCACGTAATGCGCGGTCGCGCCGATCAGCTTCACGCCCCGTTCATGCGCCTGGTGATAGGGGCGGGCGCCCTTGAACCCGGGCAGGAAGGAGTGGTGGATGTTGATGCAGCGGCCGGCCAGCTTCGCCGCCAGCCCGGCGGAGAGCACCTGCATGTAGCGCGCCAGCACCACCAATTCGGTATTGCTGTCGCGGATCAACTGCCACAGCGCGGTCTCCTGCTCCAGCTTGGTTTCCGGCGTCACCGGCAGGTGATGGAAGGGGATGCCGCTGAGGTCGAGATGCGCGAAGGTCCCGGCCGGGTGGTTCGAGGCCACGCCGATCAGGTCCATGCTCAGTTCGCCGATGCGCCGCCGGTAGAGCAGGTCCGCCAGGCAGTGGTCGGGCTTGCTCACCAGCACCATGACCCGCCGCGGGGTGGCGGTGTCGCGCAGCGTCCAGCGCAGGGCGAAGCGTTCGCCGACCGCGGTGAAGGCTTCGCGCCATCCTTCCATATCCAGCCCGCCATCGAGCGCGGCGAAGACCACGCGCATGAAGAAGCGGCCGGTGGCGTCGTCGTCGTATTGCTGGGCTTCGCGGATATCGCCGCCGCCTTCCAGGATGGCGTTGGCGACGGCTGCAACGATCCCAGGCCGGTTCGGGCAGGACAGGGTCAGGACATAGAGGGCTGTCGGCATGGCGTCGCGATAGCCGGAAGCCCGCGGCCATGCCAGCCTTGCCGCGCGGCTGCCGGAATCGTGTGGCTCGGCCCTCGAGGAATGGCCGCGCCTGCCCGTCGTGCGCTGGCCCGGAAGGACCCGGCCGCCCGCTTCGCCGATGGCGATATCGAGAGCGGGGCAGGCCGGGCTGGGGCCGGGGAATGGTCCTGGTCCTCCGTCCGAAGCAGCGGGGCTCCCGGTTCCTCAGGACATACTCGCCGTGGGGTCAGGCGAAGCCGTCTTGCCAATGGTCCGGGCATGCCGATCATGGTGGGCGACAAGCCGGGAAGGCAGCCCCCGTTCCGACCCGTCCGGATCAAGTGGTGGAGGAAACGATGATCACACGCCGCGGCAGCCTTGCCGCCCTTGCCGGACTGGCCGCGGCCGGGAAAGCCGCGCCGGCCGCCCGTGCCCAGGCTGCCTGGCCGAACCGCCCGGTCCGCATTGTCATTCCCTTCGCCGCCAGCGGCGGGGCCGACACCTTTACCCGGCTCATCACCGAACCCCTGGCGGCGGCCTTCGGCCAGCCCTTCGTGGGGGAGAACCGGCCTGGCGGCGGCGGCGTGATCGGCACCGACGCGGTCGCGAAGTCGCCGCCCGATGGCCATACGCTGCTGATGCTCACCGTCACGCTCACGGCCAACGAAACCCTGATGCCGAACCGGCCCTATGTGCTGATGCGCGACTTCGCGCCGGTGGCCTGCCTCAACCGGACGCATCAGGTGCTGGTGGTGCATCCCGACGTGCCCGCGAACAATGTCGCGGAGCTGATCGCGCTGGCGAAGTCCCGCCCGGGGCGGATGGACTATGCCACATCCGGGCCCGGCACGCCCTACCACATCGCCTTCGAGGTGTTCCGCCACATGGCGGGCATCCAGGTTCAGGCCATCCCCTTCCGTCTCAGTGGCGACGCGCGGAATGCCGTCGTCGCCGGCCAGGTGCCGATGATGTTCGACGGCATCGCCACCATGGCGCCGCTGATCCAGGCGGGGCGCGTCAGGGCCCTGGGCACGACCGGCACCGAGCGTTCGGCGCTGCTGCCGGATGTGCCGACCGTGGCGGAAAGCGTGCCGGGCTACGAGATGGTGGGGCTGAACGGGCTGCTGGCGCCCATGGGCACGCCGCGCGAGGTGCTGCAGCGGCTGAATGCCGAGGTGAACCGCATCCTGGCGCAGCCCGCCATGGTGGCGGCCTTCCGCCGCCTGGGCGCGGAGACGGCGCCGATGAGCATCGAGGCCTTCGACGCCAAGCTGCGCGAGGATATCGAGAAGCGGCGCGAATACATCCGCATCGCCGGCATCCAGCCGCAATAGCCGGGGGGCAGGAGATGGTTTCCTTCACGCTGAACGGCGCTTCCGTCACGCTGGACCTGCCCGAATCCGTGCCGCTGCTCGCCGCGCTGCGGGAAGGGGCGGGGCTGTCCGGCCCGCGCTTCGGCTGCGCGGCCGAAGCCTGCGGCGCCTGCCATGTGCTGCTGGACGGGCGTTCGGTCCCATCCTGCGCGCTACCGCTGGGTTCGGTGGCCGGCCGGGAGGTGACGACGGTGGAAGGGCTGGGCACGCCCGAAGCGCCGCACCCGCTGCAACGGGCTATCCTGGCGGAGCAGGCCGGCCAGTGCGGCTACTGCCTTTCCGGCATCCTGGTTAGCGCCGCGGCCCTGCTCGCAGCCGATCCGGCGCCGGACGAGGCGGCTGTGCGCCGCGCGCTGGACCCGCATCTCTGCCGTTGCGGCAGCCACAACCGCATCGTCCGCGCGGTGCTCGGCGCCGCCGCCGGGATGCGGCAGGGGGCGTGAGACGCATGGCCCGATCCGCAACCGACCATCAGCACGGAGGGAAGCGGCCATGAGCGCCCCGTCCAGCACCCCCGCCGCCAGGCCGCTGCCGGCCAGCCTGCGGGACAATCCGCGCCTGTCGCTCTGGCTGCGCTTCGCCGCCGAGGGGAAGGTCGTCATCCGGCCCGGCAAGGTGGAGATCGGCCAGGGCATCCTGACGGCCCTGACGCAGATCGCAGCCGATGAGCTGGATGTGGATCTCGCCCGCATCCGGGTGGAGACGGTGGCGACGCCGACCAGCCCGGATGAGGGCGTGACCTCCGGCAGCCTTTCCATCCAGAACAGCGGCGCGGCGCTGCGCCATGTCTGCGCCGAGGCACGGGCGATCTTCCTCCAGGTCGCCGCCCAGGCCAGCGGCGTCCCGCTGGAGGCGCTGCGGATCGAGGACGGCGTCTTCCTCGGCCCCGCCGGGCCGGTCGGTTCCTACTGGGAATTCGCCGGGCGCAACCTGCTGGACTGCGACGCCACGCCGGGCGCGCGGGCCAAGCCGCCGGCCGCGCGGCGCGTCGCCGGGCGTTCGGCACCACGGCTCGACCTGCCGGACAAGGTGTTCGGCCGCCCGCGCTTCGTGCACGACATGCGCCCGGAAGGCATGTTGCACGCCAGGGTGCTGCGGCCCCCTTCGCGCGGCGCCCGGCTTCTCGAACTGCCGGAGGCGCCGCTGCCCGTTGGCGCCAGCATCGTGCGCGACGGTGATTTCCTGGCCGTGCTCGCCGCCACCGAGCACCAGGCCGATGCGGCGGCGACGCGGCTTGCCGCCCAGGCCCGCTGGGAGGAGCGTGACACGCTGCCTGACGAGGCGGGAATGGCCGACTGGCTGCGGACCGCCGAGGCGGAAACCTCCGTGGTCGCCGAGCGGGAGGAGGAGGCACCGGCCGCCACCCGGCGCTTCAGGGCCAGCTTCTTCCGCCCGCCGGTCGCCCATGCCTCCATCGGGCCGTCCTGCGCCATCGCGCGATGGTCGGCGGATGGCGGTGTCGAGGTCTGGTCGCACGCCCAGGGCCCCTACAACCTGCGGATGGATCTCGCCAAGGCGCTGCGCCTGCCGGAGGAGAAGGTGGTGGTGCGCC
>JAEWCI010000496.1 GCA_023390705.1 Pseudomonadota bacterium | reverse complement strand
ATCGACCTGCATCTTCAGCCGCGCCGCCGCCTCGTCCACAAGGTCGATCGCCTTGTCGGGCAGGAAGCGGTCGGTGATGTAGCGGTTGGAAAGCGTGGCCGCCGCCACCAGCGCGCTGTCGGTGATGCGGACGCCGTGATGCGTCTCGTATTTGTCCTTGATGCCGCGGAGGATGGAAATGGTGTCCTCCACGCTCGGCTCACCAACGAAGACCGGCTGGAAGCGCCGCGCCAGCGCCGCGTCCTTCTCGATATGCTTGCGGTACTCGTCCAGCGTGGTGGCGCCGATGCAGTGCAGTTCGCCGCGCGCCAGGGCCGGCTTCAGCAGGTTGGAGGCGTCCATGGCGCCTTCCGCCTTGCCGGCGCCGACCAGGGTGTGCATCTCGTCAATGAACAGGATGATCTCGCCAGCGGCCTGCTCCACTTCCTGCAGCACGCCCTTGAGCCGCTCCTCGAACTCGCCGCGGTATTTCGCGCCGGCTACCATGGCGCCGAGGTCGAGCGCCATCACGCGCTTGTCCTTCAGCGCCTCCGGCACGTCGCCCTTGGTGATGCGCAGCGCCAGGCCCTCGACGATGGCGGTCTTGCCGACGCCGGGCTCGCCGATCAGCACCGGATTGTTCTTGGTGCGGCGCGCCAGCACCTGGATGGCGCGGCGGATCTCCTCGTCCCGGCCGATCACCGGGTCGAGCTTGCCGGTCCTGGCAGCCTCGGTGATGTCGCGCGCGTATTTCTTCAGCGCGTCGAATTTCTCCTCGGCATTCTGGCTGTCCACCTTGCGGCCCTTGCGCAGGTCGGCCACCGCCGCTTCCAGCCGCTGGGCATCGGCGCCGGCGGATTTCAGGGCACGGCCGGCAGGCGTATCGCTGGCGGCGAGCGCCACCAGCAGCCGGTCCTGGGCGACATATTCGTCGCCGGCCCGCTGCGCCTGCTGCTGCGCCGCATCCAGCACGCGGACGATGTCCGGGGTGAACTGGGGCTGGCCGGCACCGCTGCCGGAAACCTTCGGCTGCCGGCCGATCTCGGCCTCCACCGACTGCTTGACCCGGGCAGGGTCGCCCCCCGCCGCACGGATCAGGCCGGTGGCCGCGCCCTGCTCGTCATCCAGCAACGCCTTCAGCAAATGCTCGGGCGTGACCCGCTGGTGATATTCGCGGATCGCGATGGTCTGCGCCGCCTGCAGGAAGCCGCGGGCACGGTCGGTGAATTTCTCGATATCCATCAGGTCCCTCCGATTGAGGCTACCGACATTCCCTGCCCCTTATGAGGCAGCAGCGAACGCCATGGTTGCCGTGAATGTGGTAAACCGCATTGCGCTGCTTCAAGAGCCGGCCAAGGAATTTTTGCCCATGCGGATCGAGCACATCTACCGCTACCCGGTGAAGGGCCTGACGGCCGAAGCGCTGGAGGAGGTCCAGCTATCCCCTGGCGCCTGCCTGCCGCATGACCGCCGCTTCGCCCTGGCCCAGGGCGACGCCCCCTTCGATGCCGCCGCGCCCGCCTGGCTGCCGAAGCGGCATTTCGCCTGCCTTGCGATGAATGCCCGACTCGCCCTGCTGCACAGCGCCTTCGACCCCCGCAGCGGCGTGCTGGCCATCCGCCCGCCGGAAGGCGCCCCCTTGCTGGGCGATACCCGCACCGAAGCCGGAAGGAACGCCATCGCCGGCTTCCTCGCGGCGCAGCTCGGCCCGGAGGCGCGTGGCACGCCGCGCTTCGTCGAGGCTGAGGGGCATAATTTCACCGATGTCGCGAGGAAGTGCGTCTCGATCATCGGCCTGGCCAGCCTGCATGCGCTGGAAGCGACGGCCGGCACGCGGCTCGACCCGCTGCGCTTCCGGGCCAATATCTATGTTTCAGGCGGCCTGCCCTGGGCGGAGTTCGACCTGCTGGGCCAGGAGATCCAGTTGGGCACGGCGCGGCTGCGCGTCTTCAAGCGCATCTCCCGCTGCCCGGCGACCGAGGTGAACCCGGAAACCGCGGAGCGCGACGCCGACCCGCCGCGTTGGCTGCGGCAGCATTTCGGTCATGCTGACCTCGGCATCTATGCCGAAGTACTGGAAGGGGGCCGCATTGCGGTTGGCGACGCGCTGGAGCCGCTGGAAGGCGAGTTGCTGCACTGAAGAGCGCCGGTTGGCTTTGGCGCGCGGCCGCCACGCCGGCCCCCCATCGCGGCAAAGCGGCAAATCTGCGATGCGGAGCCGGCGACCCTGTGCGCTGGTGGCCGGCCCCGAAAGCCGAGACTTTCTGCGCCGGGTATCAGCGCCGCCGCAGGGCGGCGACGATGTCGCGTTGCGCTTCCGTCTCCTCGGCAATCTGGCGGGCGAAGGCCGCGCTGTCGCGGAACACCGGCGGCTCGCCTTCCGCATGCGTGAATTGCCGGGCGAATTCCGGCTCCGCGACGATGCGGCGCGAGAGGTCGGTAAGACTGGCGGCCACCTCCCGCGGCAGGCCGCGCGGCGCCAGGATGCCGCGCCAATTGTAGAAGACGAGATCGACGCCCGATTCGCGCAGCGTCGGCAGGTCCGGCGCCTCGGCCGAGCGTGCTTCCGCGGTGATGGCGATGCCGCGCACATGGCCGCTGCGCATCGGCGGCAGGGTGGAGCCGGTGGTCGGCACGGTCAGTTCCACATGGCCGCCCAGCATGGCGGTCAGCGCCTCGGCGCTGCCGTTGAAGGGAATGTGCAGGAATTCCGCCCCGATGCGGCGGGCAAACAGCTCCACTACCAGGTTGGTCGAGCTGCCGGCCCCGGCCGAGCCGTAGCTGATCTGCGTGCGCCGCGCCGCCGCCACCAGATCCGCCACGCTGCGGATGGCCGATTGCCCGCCGACCGCAAAGATGAAGGAGGGCGTGCCGACGATGGCGATGGGGTCGAAGCTGTCGGGCTGGTAGCCGACGCTGTGCAGCAGCGCTGCGGTGATGGTCGAGCCCATGGTGCCGAACAGCAGGGTGTAGCCATCCGGCGCGGCCTCGGCGGCGGTGCGGGAACCGCGGGCGCCACCGGCACCGGCCATCGGCACCACCTGCATCGGCACGCCGAGGCGCGCGGCGGCATTGGCGTAATGGCGGGCGCTGATATCGGTGCCGCCGCCCGGCGCGAAGGGCACGATCAACTGGATGGGCCGGGCCGGGAAGCCCTGGGCGATGCCGGGGCGGGCAAGCGGCAGAGCCGCCGCCACGCCAAGCACCGCCCGGCGGTAGGCCATGATCATGGACATTTCTCCCTCGGCGCGGCCTGCCGGTTCATCCGGCTTGCCGGCCGCGCCGCGGGCTCATGCACACGGCAGGTGCCGCCGGGATAGCCCCGGCGGCAGGCCCGGCTACTCCGTGGCCGGGGCCGGCGTGGCGTAGATCTCCCCGCCATTGGCGCGGAAGGCGTCGGACATCTGCTGCATGCCCTCGGCCGCCTCCCGCACTTCCTGGCTGATCTTCATCGAGCAGAATTTCGGCCCGCACATGGAGCAGAAATGCGCCAGCTTGGCGCCCTCGGCCGGCAGGGTCTGGTCGTGGAATTTCTCCGCCGTCTCCGGGTCCAGCGAGAGGTTGAACTGGTCCCGCCAGCGGAATTCGAAGCGGGCGCGGGAGAGCGCGTCGTCACGTTCCCGCGCCGCCGGATGCCCCTTGGCAAGGTCGGCGGCATGGGCGGCGATCTTGTAGGTGATGACGCCCACCTTCACGTCGTCGCGGTCCGGCAGGCCGAGATGCTCCTTCGGCGTGACGTAGCAGAGCATGGCGGTGCCGAACCAGCCGATCATCGCCGCGCCGATGCCGCTGGTGATGTGGTCGTAGCCCGGCGCGATATCGGTGACGAGCGGGCCCAGGGTGTAGAAGGGCGCCTCCCCGCATTCGCGGAGCTGCTTGTCCATGTTCTCCTTGATCTTGTGCATCGGCACATGGCCGGGGCCCTCGATCATCACCTGGACATCCTGCTTCCACGCGATCTGCGTCAGCTCGCCCAGGGTCTCCAGTTCCGCGAATTGGGCGGCGTCGTTGGCATCCGCCAGGCTGCCCGGGCGCAGCCCGTCGCCCAGCGAGAAGCTGACGTCATAGGCGCGCATGATCTCGCAGATCTCGGCGAAGCGGGTGTAGAGGAAATTCTCCTTGTGGTGCGCCAGGCACCACTTCGCCATGATGCTGCCGCCACGGCTGACGATGCCGGTGACGCGCTTCGCCGTCAGCGGGATGTAGGGCAGCCGCACCCCGGCGTGGATGGTGAAGTAGTCCACCCCCTGCTCGGCCTGCTCGATCAGCGTGTCGCGGAAGATCTCCCAGGTCAGTTCCTCGGCCTTGCCACCCACCTTCTCCAGCGCCTGATAGATCGGCACCGTGCCGATCGGCACCGGGGAGTTGCGGATGATCCATTCCCGGGTGGTGTGGATGTTGCGGCCGGTGGAAAGGTCCATCACCGTGTCCGCGCCCCAGCGGATGGCCCAGACCAGCTTGTCCACTTCCTCGGCCACGCCGGAGGTGACGGCGCTGTTGCCGATATTGGCGTTGATCTTCACCAGGAAATTGCGGCCGATCGCCATCGGCTCGGATTCCGGGTGGTTGATGTTGGCGGGGATGATGGCACGGCCGCGCGCCACTTCGTCGCGGACGAATTCCGGAGTCACGTCGTCCGGGATGGCGGCACCGAAGCTCTCGCCGTCCCGCGCCGCGGCTTCGCGCAGGCGTTCGCGGCCGAGATTCTCGCGGATGGCGACATATTCCATCTCCGGCGTGACGATGCCGGCGCGGGCATAGGCAAGCTGCGTCGCGGCCACGCCCGGCCTGGCCCGCAGCGGGCGGCGGCCGGCGCGGTCGAAGACCGGCACCTTGCTCTGCTCGCCCGGCTTCAGCCCGTTGTCCTCCGGCTGGATGTCGCGGCCGTCATAGGCTTCCACATCGCCACGCGCCTCGATCCAGGGGCGGCGCAGTTCCGGCAGCCCGCGGCGGATATCGATGCGCTGGGAAGGATCGGTATAGGGGCCGGAAGTGTCGTAGACCCGCACCGGCTTCTCGCCCGAACCGGGCGAAAGCGCGATCTCGCGCATGGCCACCCGCAATTCGGGGTGCAGCCGGCCCGGCACGTACAGCTTCGTGGAGGCCGGGAGCGGGCCGGTGGTGACTTCCGGCAGGGTGGTGGGCAGCGAATCGGGCATCTCTGGACCTCCTCCAACATGGAGATCCGGGGCTTCCTGCGGGTGCGGAAGGGGCACGATTGCGGCGCCCTGGCAGATCCTTCCCTACGCCGGTACGACCCGGATCAGGTTCGGAGGGTCACTGCGCGTCAGCAGTATCTCAGCCCCTGCTGGGGCTCCCCTGGAACTGGGAACCAGTGTTCGTCCGGCGAAGCCGCGCTGTCAATGATTTGCGGCGGTCAGACAGTGCTTCATGTCCCGCCGGCCGCTTCTTCACGGACCCGGATCACGAAGCACGCCGCCGGCGCGTGGAACCATATCAGCGGCATGCATGTTCCATTCCCGCCGAGGCGCCGAACGGCGCCCGCCGGTCGCGCCACCAGGCGCGCGGAACCGCGCGAGGCGGCGAAGTCAACCGAACCGGAGGTTTGCGCCCGGCGTCCGGGGGCAGTTGAGCGGCCAGGATCAACTGCCGTTGGAATCAAGCGTTCTCGCGCGGTTCCTGCGGCAGGACCTCCGGCTGCTCAGCCTCGCCATCCAGGGCCTGGGCCGCGGCGTGGCCGTTGAGTTCAGGCTGCTCGCCGACCTCGGCCGCTTGCATGCCTTCGCCCTGGTCGCTACCGCCCTGGTAGCGGCGGTGCTGCTGGCTCTGATGCTGCTGCGCCTGATTCATGGCGTTGAGGATGCGGAAATAATGCTCCGCATGTTGGAAGTAGCTTTCAGCCATCACCCGGTCGCCGGAGCCGGTCGCATCGCGCCCCAGTTGCAGGTATTTCTCAAACAACTGCTGTGCCGTGCCCCGCAGCCGCATGTCCGGACCGTTGGAGTCGAAGACATGGTTGCGATTCATCGGCTGGTGGCCGCCGCCGCTGTGACGGAACTGCCCGCCGCCGCCGCCTCCACCCCCGCCGCCATGACGATGGCCACGGCCGCGCATGCGTTTCATGTTCATGGTTGTCTTGTCTGCCGTCTCGCAGCTGAACCGGCCCAGGCATTCAGTCGAAACGCGCGCCGGGTTGCCCCGGTCGCTGAATGCTGAGTCGGTCGGTGTCGTCCAATGCTGTGGCGGGGATCGTCTCCAAGCGACCGAACCGCCAGGGCTGCTGCCATGATGCCATGGCGCGCCTCGGATAAGCTAGCCTCCTTGCCCCGCGGCGCCAAACGGTTTTTTCGACCGGCCCAGCAGGAGCGCCCGTTCCGTCCCACCGAGATCGGCATGGCAGCCATGCGGCAGCAACCCCTGGTCGAGGGCAAGCGCCTCCACCCCGGCGCGCTGCGCGGCGCCGAGTTCCAGCACCGCCAGGCCTTCGGGTGCAAGCAGCGCCGGCAGCGCCGCCAGGACGCGGCGGTACTCGGCCAGGCCATCCGCCCCGCCATCCAGGGCCGAGGCCGGCTCATGCCGCGCCACCTCCGGCATCAGGGCCGGGATGGCGGCGCTTTCGATGTAGGGCGGGTTGCACAACACCAGATCGAAACGGCCGGAGAGTGGGGCCGCCCAGTCCGCCACCAGGAAATCCGCCCGCCCGGCAAGGCCAAGGCGCCGCGCATTCTCCCGCGCAAGCGCCGCTGCTTCAGGGATGCGGTCCACGCCGATTCCGGTGGCCAGGGGGAATTCCGTCAGCGCCGCCAACAGCAGGCAGCCCGTGCCGGTACCGAGGTCCAGGACCCGCCGCACGGCATCGCGCGCCGGGAAGGCAGCCAGCGCCGCCTCGATCAGCGTCTCGCTGTCTGCACGCGGAATCAGCGTGGCGGAGGAGACACGGAAGGGCAATGACCAGAATTCCTGGCTGCCCAGCAACTGCGCCATCGGCTCATGGGCAATGCGGCGGTTGAGCAGCGCGGCAAAACCGGCAGCAGCCGGCGCCGGCACAAGTGCGCGTGGTTCGCGCAGCAGGTCCTCGATGCGGCAGCCCATGGCATGGGCCAGGAGCAGCCGCGCTTCCATACGCGGCGACTCGATGGCAGCCGCGCGCAGTGCCTGGCCGGCACGGCAGAGAAAATAGCCGACCGTGCCGGATGGGTCCCGGCACGGCGTCTCACCGCCGGTGCGATTCACGCTCCGCTCCTCGGCCGCCATGCGGCCTGCGGGGCTGCGCGACCGCACCGGGTCAATCCACCTCCGCCGCCAGCCGCGCCGCCTGGTCCTCGGCCGTCAGGGCGTCGATGATCTCGTCGAAGTCGCCCAGCATCACGCGGTCTATCTTGTGCAGCGTCAGGCCGATGCGGTGGTCGGTCACGCGGCCCTGGGGGAAGTTGTAGGTGCGGATGCGTTCGCTGCGGTCGCCGGTGCCCACCTGGCCCTTGCGGTCCGCCGCACGGGTCGCCGCCAGTGCCGAGCGTTGCTGTTCGTAGATGCGGGCGCGCAGCACCTTCATCGCCTTGGCGCGATTCTTGTGCTGGCTCTTCTCCTCCTGCATCGCCACCACCGTCCCGGTGGGCAGGTGGGTGATGCGCACGGCGCTGTCGGTCTTGTTCACATGCTGGCCGCCGGCGCCGCTGGCGCGATAGGTGTCGATGCGCAGATCGGCCTCGTTGATCTGCACATCCACTTCCTCGGCCTCCGGCAGCACTGCCACCGTCACCGTGCTGGTGTGGATGCGGCCCTGGGTCTCGGTGGCCGGCACGCGCTGTACGCGGTGCACACCGCTTTCGTATTTCAGCCGGGCGAAGACGCCCTTGCCGCTGATCTCGGCCACCGCGCCCTTCACCCCGCCAAGGTCGCTCTCGTCATAATCCATGATCTCGAAGCGCCAGCGCCGCGCCTCGGCATAGCGTTGATAGGCGCGGAACAGCTCGGCGGCGAAGAGCGCCGCCTCGTCGCCGCCGGCGGCGGGGCGGATTTCCAGGATGGCGCTGCGTTCGTCGGCGGCATCCCTGGGCAGCAGCAGCAGGCGCACCTCGCGTTCTAGCGCCGGCACGGCTTCCTTCTGCGCGAGGTACTCAGCCTCGGCCAGTTCCTTCAACTCGGGGTCGGCCAGCATGGCCTCGGCCTCGTCGCGGGCGCGCTCGGCGGCGCGCAGCGCCTCCACCTTCTCGACCAGCGGCTCAAGTTCGGAAAGCTCGCGCGAGAGCGTGCCGAACTGGGCGCCATCGGCGGTGGAAAGCTGGTGCTTCAGCTCCTCCGCCCGGGTCAGCACACGATCCAGTTTGTCGGCGAGGCTCATGACAACCGCTGCACGATTTCCGCCAGCGCCACCTTTTCCTGCGTTCCGGCATCCAGGTCGCGCAGTTGCGCCTGGCCCTGGGCCAATTCGTCCTCGCCCAGGATCACCGCGGCGCGGGCCTGCACCCGGTTGGCGCGTTCCATGCGGCGCTTCAGATTGCCCTTGTAGGCGATCTCGGCGGTGATGCCGGCTTGGCGGAGCTGCTGCAACAGGTCCAGCGCGGGGCCTTCCGCTGCTTCGCCCACCGGCACCACGGCCACCGGGCGCGGCGCCGCCGGCGTGTGGCCACCGGCTTCAAGCAGCAGGGAAAGGCGCTCCACGCCCGCCGCCCAGCCGACCGAAGGGGTGGGCGGCCCGCCCATCTCCTCCACCAGCCCGTCATAGCGGCCGCCGGCCATCACCGTGCCCTGGGCGCCCAGCCGGTCCGTGACGAATTCGAAGGCGGTGTGGCTGTAGTAGTCCAGCCCCCGGACGATGCGCGGGTTGACCCGCGCCGGCACGCCGAAACGGTCCAGGTGCCGCATCACGCCATCGAAGAAGGCGCGTGCCTCGGGGGTCAGGTGGTCGAAGATGGTCGGCGCACCTTCGATCAAGGCACGATCGCCGGCATCCTTGCTGTCCAGGATGCGCAGGGGGTTCTTTTCCAGCCGCAGCCGGCTGTCGGCCGAGAGCCTGTCGGCATGGGCGGCGAAATGGGCCACCAGCGCGGCGCGGTAGGCATCCCGGCTGGCATGGTCGCCCAGGGTGTTGATCTCCAGCACCGTGCCCTCGGCGATGCCGAGTTCCTGCTGGATATGCCAGCCGCAGGCGATCACCTCGGCATCGGCAAGGGGCTCGGCGGCGCCCAGCACCTCGATGCCGATCTGGTGGAATTGCCGGTAGCGGCCCTTCTGCGGCCGTTCGTAGCGGAACATCGGGCCAGCATAGAACACCTTGCGCGGCAGCCCGCCCTGGGTGAGCCCGTTGGTGACCAGGGCGCGGCAGACGCCGGCGGTGTTCTCCGGCCGGAGCGTGATGCTCTCGCCGCCCCGGTCCTCGAAGGAATACATCTCCTTCGTCACGACATCGGAGGTATCGCCCAGGCTGCGGGAGAAGACGCGGGTGTCCTCGAAGATCGGGGTGGCCCATTCCTCGAAGCCGTAGAGGGCGCTGACCCGCCGGGCCACCTCGATGACATGGTGGTGCCGGCGGAATTCCTCGCCGATCAGGTCATGGGTGCCGCGGGCGGGCTGGAGCTTGGACATGGCGGGGCGGTATCGCGTCTGGGGCCTGGGGACAAGTCCCTTGCCGGGGTGTCACGGGCCGATGTCAGGCGGCACCGACAGGAGGAACAGCCCCCGGTCCTCGCCCCCTACTCCGCCGCCTGCTTCTGCGCCGCCTCGGCAGCCTTTCTGGCCGCTTCCTCCGCCTGGATGGCGGCGGCCCTCTTCTCCACCAGTTCCACCAGGTGGTCCACCATGGCGGCCTCGTCCACCGTGTGGTCGGTCTTGCCGGCGGCATAGACCATGTGCCGCCCGGCGCCGCCGCCGGTCAGGCCGATATCGGTCATCAGCGCCTCGCCCGGCCCGTTCACCACGCAACCGATGATGGAGAGGGTGATCGGCGTCTCGATATGCGCCAGCCGCTCCTCCAGCGTCGCCACGGTCTTGATGACGTCGAAGCCCTGACGCGCGCAGGAGGGGCAGGAGATGATCTTCACCCCGCGATGGCGCAGGCCGAGCGACTTCAGGATCTCCCAGCCGACATGCACCTCCTCCTCCGGCTCGGCCGAGAGGGAGACGCGCAGCGTGTCCCCGATGCCGGCCCAGAGCAGGCTGCCCAGGCCGATCGCGCTCTTCACCGTGCCGGTCCGGCGGCCGCCGGCCTCGGTGATGCCGATATGCAGGGGGTGGTCGCAGACCTCGGCCAGTTGCTGGTAGGCGGCGACGGCCAGGAAGACGTCGCTGGCCTTCACGCTGATCTTGAACTCGTGGAAGTCGTTCTCCTGCAGATGGGCGGCGTGCCACAGCGCGCTTTCCACCAGCGCCTCCGGATTCGGCTCCCCGTACTGTTCCAGCAGGTGCTTCTCCAGCGAGCCGGCATTCACCCCGATGCGGATCGAGCAGCCATGGTCGCGGGCCGCCTTCACCACCTCCTTCACCCGTTCCTTGCTGCCGATATTGCCCGGGTTGATGCGCAGGCAGGCGGCACCGGCCTCGGCGGCCTCGATGGCGCGGCGGTAATGGAAATGGATGTCGGCGACGATCGGGACATTCACCTCCCGCACGATCTCCTTCAGCGCCGCGGTACTTTCGGGCGTCGGACAGGAAACCCGGACGATATCCACCCCGGCCAGCTCCGCCCGGCGGATCTGGGCGATGGTCGCGGCGGCGTCCTCGGTGGGGGTATTGGTCATGGTCTGCACGCTGATCGGCGCGTCGCCACCGACCAGGACGTTGCCCACGCGAATCTGCCGCGACTTGCGCCGGGTGATCTGCTGGTACGGGCGATAGCTCATGCGGCTGGTTCCCCAAGGGGGCGGGCCCGGTGGGGCCGCGCGGTTCGGGCGGAATATGCCAGGGTCGGCGGCGCTGCCCAAGAG
>JAEWCI010000483.1 GCA_023390705.1 Pseudomonadota bacterium | reverse complement strand
GGACAACCGAGGAGTGTCATTCGTTGGTGGAATGAGACGGTGGCAGTTCTATTCCGGATACGAATCTTCATTACTTGATCGTGCGCCAAGTGACACAACCTATTCCCCAATGTCATGAGAGCTTTAGATTCCCCGATGCAACCAGCCGGGAGGAAGCAATGCGGCGCATCGGTTTGGCGTTCACTGTAGTAGCCGGTTTATTGGCGGCACTGACCAACTCGGCACGGGCCGATGTAGTATTTGGGTTCTTTCAGACATCGAGCAATCCGCCGGGGTTTGTCTCGGCCAGCGGCTATGTGGCTATTTCCGATGAGGCATACCGGGAGGGTTGGCAGATCTCCCTGCGTGGCGACCAGATCTGGAACAACCTGCCGTCCGTCGATTGGGGCGGGCTGACCGATCTGCGGTTCCAGGTGGCGTTCAATCGCGGAGTGACCTGCGATGAGCCGCTTGGTTGGGTGCAGTCACCGTGCGGCATGGCGATCACGCTGGCAGACATGCAGACCCGCCCGGTGCTCTATAACGGATGGAGTTTGGATCTCGCTGCCGGTCCGAATGGTCGGTTGGTCGGATCGCTGTTCTACAACCAGCCACTCGTTGGCGACCAAACAGCCTTCCAGGTCTTCTTCAACGGCCCGAACAGTTGGGGGCAGACTGGCTCCGACAGTACGACCAATAGCGGTATATGCGCGCTCTCTGGAGGGACTTGGACCAAAGCCTGCCTGTTCTATGGTGAAACCGTCACCGTGCCCGAGCCCATGAGCTTCGCCCTGTTCGCGACCGGCTTGCTGGGCCTTGGCATCACCGGACTGAAGCGTCGGTCCAGGGCATAACGGCCATCCCCGATGGCAAGACGCCGGCGGATCAGTTGCCGCCGGGCGCCTCAAAAACCGCCAACCCGGGCCGCATGGGGAGGCCGGGCCGAAGCACATTGCCAAGGCACGCCCCACCGCCGAAGCGGCCCGGGAGTCCTCACAACCGAAAAACTACCCCGCCGCCTCCTTCGCCCTTGGCCCCGGCCAGCGCGGCAGCGCTGAAAGCACCTGCACCGTGCCGGCGACGAAGCCCAGCCCGATGCCGAAGCGCACGGCAAGGTCGTAATTGCCCATCAGGTCGAACATCACCCCGCCGCCATAGGCGCCCAGGAAGCTGCCGAATTGGTGGCTGGTGAAGGCGATGCCCTGGATCATCGCCTGCCAGCGCAGCCCGAACATCTCCGCCACCAGCCCGGAGACCAGCGGGCTGACGCCGAGCCAGAGGAAGCCCATCAGCGCGGCGAAGACCAGCGTGCTGCCCGGCGTCGGCGGCGTCATGAAATACCAGGCCAGCACCATCGAACGGGTGATGTACAGCCCGCCCAGCAGCACCCCCTTGGACCAGCGCCCGCCGGCCCAGCCGAAGAACAGGCTGCCCAGGATGTTGAAGCCGCCGATCACCCCCAGCGCCTGCGCCCCCAGCATCGGCTCCAGCCCGCACAGGGCGATGTAGGAAGGCAGATGCGTGGTCAGGAAGACCAGTTGCAGGCCGCAGATGAAATAGGCCAGGGACATGATGACGAAGGGCGGGTGGCGCAGCGCCAGCCCGGCTGCGGCACCGGCGCTGTTGGCGCGCTCCGCCGCATTGGTGGCCGGGGGCAGCGCCACCTTGTCCACCCGCCCGGCGATCCAGGCCGCCGGCAGCATCGCCAGCCCCAGCGCCAGGAAGCCCCAGACCCCCACGCGCCAGCCGAAGCTTTCGGTCAGCATCTGGCCGAGCGGCGCCGCCAGCAGCGAACCCAGCGACCCCGCCGCCGAGACCATGCCCAGCACCGTGCTGCGCAGCGCCACCGGCACCGGGCGCGACACCACCGCATTCGCCATGGCCGAGGCGCAGCAGGCCAGCGAGGTGCCGATCAGCACCCCGGCGCCGAGGATCAGGCCGAGCGTGCCCTGCGCCACCGCCATCACCACCAGCCCGGCCAGGAAGCACAGCACGCCGAAGACCAGCACCGGGCGGAAGCCCCATTTCGCCGCCATCGCCCCGGCCGGCGGCTGCAGGAAGCCCCAGGCGAGGTTCTGCACCGCGATTGCCAGGGTGAAATCCGCCACGGCGATGGAGAGATCGCGTACCGCCGGCAGCATGAACAGGCCAAGGCTCTGCCGCAGCCCCATGGCGATGCTCAGCATGGTGGCGGCGCCGACCAGGATGGCCAGGGCGCCGCCCGGCAGGCGGGGCTTGGGCATGACGTTTCCTCTCTCGCCGGGCGACGCTAGGACAGATCATGCCGCCATGGGAACCGGCCGGGATGCATGGCAGGCCGGCGGAGGCCGCCTCACCCCCGCCGCACCGCATCCGCCAGCAGGGAACAGCCGGCCACCGCCGCCAGGATCGCCAGGCCGGGCCAGAGCGCGGCCAGGGGCGCCTGGAAGACCAGTTCCTGCGCATTGGCCAGCATGTTGCCCCAGGAAGGCGCCGGCGGCTGGATGCCGAGGCCGAGGAAGCTCAGCGTGCTTTCCGCCAGGATGGCGCCGGCCACCGCCAGGGCCGTCGCCACCGCGATGGGGCCGCGGATGTTCGGCAGCACGTGCCGCCACAGCACCCGCCATTCCGTGGCGCCGGCCACCCGCGCGGCCAGCACGTAGTCGCGCGTCAACTCGCTCAGCGCCGCGGCGCGGGCCAGCCGCGCCACCCCCACCCAGCCGAACAGCACCAGGATGAGGGTGATGCGCAGGATATCGGTCAGGGCCTCGCCGCGCGGCAGGCCGAGCCGCGCCGGGTCCACCGCTGCCAGCACGATCAGCAGCGGCAGGCTGGGCAGGGCCAGCAGCCCGTCCGCCAGGCGCATCAGCACCGCCTCCGTCCAGCCGCCGCGCCATGCCGCCAGCAGGCCGATGGCGGTGCCGAGCAGCGTCGCGCCCAGCGCCACCGAAACGCCGACGGTGAGCGAGACGCGCGCCCCGTAGAGCAGCCGCAGCAGCAGGTCGCGGCCGAGATCGTCGGTGCCGAGCGGGTGGCTTGCGGAAGGCGGCTCGAAACGGGTGAAGAGGTCCGGGGCGAAGGCGTCATGCCCCAGCCAGCCGGCCACCCAGGGCGCCGCCAGCGCCCCCAGCGCCAGCGTGCCGAGCAGGAACAGCCCCAGCCAGAGCCGCATCAGCCGCGCAGCCGGGGGTCTATGGCGCGCTGCGCGAGGTCCGCCGCCAGCGTCGCCAGCATGGTCACCAGCGCCGCCAGCAGCAGCGCCAGCAGGGCAAGGTTGTAGTCGTTGCCCATGATGGAATCGTAGATCAGCTTGCCCATGCCGGGGCGGGCGAAGATCGTCTCCGTCACCAGCGCGCCGGAAACCAGCGCGCCGGCATCCAGCGCCGCCACGGTCAGCAGCGGCAGGGCGGCGTTGGGGAAGGCGTGGCGCCACAGCACCAGGCGCGGCGGCAACCCCTTGGCGCGAGCGGCGCGGATGTAGTCCTCGGCCAGCACCGTCTCCAGCGAGGCGGCGCCGTGCCGGGCATAGGCGGCGAGGTTGGCGATGGCCAGCGTCGCGACCGGCAGGGCGAGGTAGCGCAGCGCCTCCGCCACCCCCGGTGCCTCGGCCATGCCACCGGCCGGCAGCCAGCCAAGCTGGACCGCGAAGAGGATCACCAGCATCAGCCCGAGCCAGAAGG
>JAEWCI010000411.1 GCA_023390705.1 Pseudomonadota bacterium | reverse complement strand
GTGCTGCCCGCGGCGCTGTCGGCCGGCAACAACCTCGGGCCACGCGCCGCTTGCCTGGCCGCCACCCGGCGGGCGGAGCAGGTGCATGGCCTGCCCCGCGGCCTGCTTGTCGCCGTGGCCCTTTCGGAAAGCGGGCTGCACGCCCATGCGCTCAGCATCCGCGGCCAGGCCCATTTCCCCGGCGACATCGCGACGGCGCGCCAGTTGCTCGGGGCCGCGCCGGCCCGCGCCAGCGTCATGGCCGGATGCGTGCAGGTGAATGCCCGGGTGCATGCGCGCGGCAGCGACTGGCCGCTGGACCCGGTGCGTTCGGCTGATTGGGCTGGTGGAATCCTGCGCCGCTGGTACCAGGAGACGGGCAGTTGGACCGAAGCGCTGCGCCGTTGGCATGGCGGCTCTGCGCGCAGCACGAACGGCGTGCTCTGCCGCATCCGCGCGAAGCTGGAAGTCACCGCGCCCGGTTCGCCGGTGCTGGCCGATTATCCCTGCCGCCAGGTGGAGATAACTCGCCTGCGTCGTGACGGAACGGCGTTGCTTGAAGTGGCGGAGATGCCCTGAGATGTTCCTGCCGGCGTGATGCCAGCGGCAGGGTTTCGCGCCGCACCTGCGGGCATTAACGGCAAGCATTGCGCGGACGTGACCTGTTCATATCCGCGCGTTCGCCGTCCGGGGCGTGTTGCATGATATCGGCGCGGTGACAAATCAGCTTGCCGCGCAATGCACGCCGCGATGGTGACCGGAATGAGGCTTTGCCGGCGTGCGCGAGCACGAGCAGGCGAGGCGGCCGCGGCAAGACGCAATTCGCGGCATGTGCGGATGTCAAGTGCAAACCGTGTTGGTTACCTGGTCCGTGTAACGCGCTCGTCACCTTTGTGCATGGCAACGCGCGCCTTTCCCACGCCTTCACCTTCCGGGATGGGGGGAAGGAAATACTGCAGATGAGCGAGGCATTACCGGTCCTGTTGGTTGTCGAGGACGATTTCCTGGTGCGTCTCACCCTGGTGGACGCGCTGAGCGACGATGGCTTTGCCGTCATTGAGGCGGCAGACGCGGCCGAAGCGTTGCAGTTGGTTGCCACCCGTCCCGATATCCGCGCCATGCTGACCGACATCAACCTGCCCGGCGGTGCCGATGGCTTCGCCCTGGCGCGCGCGGTACGCGTGCTGCGGCCGGCGCTGCCGGTGGTCTATGCCTCCGGCCGTTACAGCTCGCTGAACCTGGATAAGGCAGTTGAGGGTTCGCGCTTCCTGGCCAAGCCCTTCACGCCATCGCTCGCCGCCGCGGTGCTGCGTGACCTGATGCGGCCGCAGGAACGCAGGCGGATGCGCGAGCAGAGAGCGGAAGCCGGGGATCGCCACGTTTAGCCGCCGCGTGTAACCTGCGCGGTCCCGCGATCCGCGCCGGCCTGGCAGGTTCGGCGGCACGGTTGGCTGCGGAATGGCGACAGGGTCGCGAAACCCTTCCTCGCCCGGACCGTGCAAGGCAGTGAAACCGCACATTCCGTGCGCCATGCGGGGCGGTGAAGTCGCGAAGTGGTCGCGCGGCGCCATGCGGTTCCCTTCCCTGAACCGAAGCCGCTGCCGGCGGTCCGCCATTACGGCGGACCGGCCCTGCCTGTCCTGCCCCGTCGATCGGTGGTGGCTTCGCGACCCATGTTTACCGGCCCCGCATCACACCGTAGATTCTCCTGACCAACAAAAGGGGAAACGCCATGTTCAGCCTGGCGGGCAAGGTAGCGATCGTCACCGGAGCGGGCTCGGTCGGGCCTGGCTGGGGCAATGGCCGCGCGACGGCGGTGGTGCTGGCGCGGCAGGGCGCGCAGGTCTTCCTGACCGACATCAATCCGGAAGCGGTCGAGGAAACCCGCGCCTTCATCGCCGCCGAGGGCAACACCGCGGCCACCCATGTCTGCGACATGCTGGAAGCGGAGCAGGTGGAGGCGATGGTCGCCGCCTGCATGCAGCGCTTCGGCCGTATCGACATCCTGGTGAACAATGTCGGCGGCAGCCACCCCGGCAGCCCGGTGACCATGCCGGAAGACGTCTGGGACCGGCAGATCGACTTCAACCTGAAGACCCCCTTCCTCGCCTGCAAATACGTGCTGCCCATCATGGAACAGCAGGGCGGCGGCGCGGTGGTGAACCTTTCCTCCATCGCCGGGCTGCGCATGGGGGGCGAGCGCACCCATGTGGCCTACAGCGCCAGCAAGGCTGGCGTCATCGCCTTCTCGAAGAGCGTGGCGATGGCCTTCGCCAAGAAGAACATCCGCTGCAACACGGTGGTGCCGGGGCTGATGCACACGCCGCTGGTGGAGCACCGGCTGGTGCGCCAGCTCGGCGCCAATGATGCCGAGGCGCTGATCGCGAAGCGCGACGCCATGGTGCCGCTGGGCAAGATGGGCACCGGCTGGGACATTGCCCATGCCGTGCTGTTCCTGGTCAGCGACGAGGCGAAGCACGTCACCGGCACCGAGATCATCGTGGATGGCGGGCTTTCCGCCGCGGGGCGCACCTGATGCGGCGCCGTGGGTTGCTGGCGGCGGGCCTCGCCGCGCTGGCCGCGCCGGCGCTGGCGCAGGAATTCCCCAACCGCCCGGTCTCGCTCATCGTGCCTTCGCCGGCCGGCGGCGGCACGGATTTCAGCGCGCGGCTGATCGCCGACCCGCTCTCCGCGCAGCTTGGCGTGCCGGTGGTGGTGGAGAACCGCCCGGGCGGCAACGGCAGCATCGGCATGCTGCATGTCGCCCGCGCCCGGCCGGACGGCCATACGCTGCTGATCGGCTATTCCGGCGGCATGACCGGCCGCCCGGCGGTGGAAGGCGTGACCGATATCGACACGGTGAAGGACTACGCACCGGTCGCGCAGCTTACCGATACGCCTCAGGTGATGATGGTGCATCCTTCCGTGCCGGCGCGCACGCTGCAGGAATTCGTCGCCTATGCGAAGACCAGGCCGGGGCAGTTGAACTACGCTTCCTCCGGCAGCGGTTCCCTGCACCATCTGGGCGGGGAGCTGTTGAAGCTCCGCGCCGGGATCGACCTGGTGCATGTGCCCTATCGCGGCACCGGCGAAACCATCACCGACCTGCTGGCCGGGCGCATCCAGTTCTACATGAACTCCCCGCCGCCGGTGATGCCGCTGCTGCGCGACGGCAGGCTGCGCGCCATCGCCACTACCGGGCAGCAGCGCCACCCGGCCTTGCCGGAGGTGCCGAGCCTGCCGGAATCCGGCCTGTCCGATTTCCCCGTGGATGTCTGGTACGCACTCTACGCCCCGGCGGCGACGCCGCGGCCGGTGCTGGAGCGGCTGAATGCGGCGGTGCGCGCCGTGCTCGCCCAGCCTCAGGTGCAGAGCCGTGCCGAGGAAGCCGGCACCTTCGTGCGCTACACCGATGGCGCGGCGGTGACGGCGCGGCTGCAACGGGAGATCGCCGCCTGGACCGAGGTGGTGCGGCAGGCGAATATCCGTAAGGAGGGCTGATAAATTGCCGGATAAATTTCCAGCTGCGGAAGAAATCGACAGAGCCTTGCCGGGTGCGGGTTCGCGCCCGGACCAGCTTTGGGAATTTACGATTTTGCCGCTTTACCGGCCCCTCCGCCGGGGCCGGTGGGCGCGATTGGGGCGCTGACGATATTCCTATACGGCAGCGCCCCGCCCGGCATCAAGCCCCGTCCAGCCGCGCCAGCACCTTGTCGATGAAAGGCTGCGTGCTGCCGAGATAGGCCGAGGGGTCGCAGAGCGCCGCCACCTCCGCCTCGCTCATCCGGCCCGCCACCTGCTGGTCCTGCATCAGCACCGTGGCCAGCGGCAGGCCGCGGGCCAGGGCGAGGTCGCAGGCATGGTTCACCACGTGATGCGCCTCGCCACGGCCGAGCGCGGGGGCAAGGCCCATCATCACCTGCTCCGCCACGATCAGGCCGCCGGTACTGTCCAGGTTGCGGCGCATGCGGGCGGCATCCACGGTCAGCCCCTCGGCGATGACGCGGGCCTGCATCAGCGCGCCATGGGCCAGGGCGAAGGACTGGCCGATGGCCAGCGCCTCGGCCTGCCAGGGGCCGGTGCCGCGTTCCAGGTCCTGCGCCATGGCCGCCAGCATCTGCGGCACCAGCGCGTGCACGCCGCGGGACTGCGCCAGGATGTATTCGCAGGCGATGGGGTTGCGCTTCTGCGGCATGGTGGAGGAGCCGCCGCGGCCCGCCTGGTGCGGCTCCGCCACCTCCGCCACCTCGGTCTGCATCAGCAGCATCACGTCGGTGGCCAGCTTGGACAGCGCGCCGCAGAGCAGGCCGAGGAAGCACAGCGCTTCCGCCAGCCCGTCGCGCGCGACATGCCAGGGGATGTCCGGTACCGCCAGGCCAAGTTCCCGCGCCAATTCCTCCTGCACCGCCAGCCCCTGGTCGCCGAGCGAGGCCAGCGTGCCGGCGGCGCCGCCGAATTGCAGCTTCTCGACCCGCGGGCGGAGCTGGTCCAGCCTTTCCCGCATGGTGACGAGGGGGGAGAGCCAGACCGCCACCTTGTAGCCGAAGGTGACGGGCAGGGCCTGTTGCAGATGGGTGCGGCCGGCCATCACCGTGTGGCGGTGGGCTTCGGCCATCCGTCCCAGCGCCGCGTTCAGTGCCAGCAGGTCCCCGCGCAGCAGCGCCAGGGCCTGCCTGACTTGCAGCACCACGGCGCTGTCCATGATGTCCTGGGTGGTGGCGCCCCAATGCGTCCAGCGCCCCGCTTCCGGCCCCGCCAGGGCGGAAAGCTGCCTCACCAGCCCGACCACGGGGTAGCCGGTGTTGCGCGTGGCCGCGGCCAGCGCCGGCAGGTCCAGCCGGTCCACCTGCGCCGCCTGGGTGATGGCGGCGGCGGCTTCCGGCGGCAGGATGCCCAGCCGCGCCTGGGCACGGGCCAGCGCCGCCTCCACATCCAGCATGCGCTGGAGAAAGGCGCGCTCTCCCATGACGGCGCGCATCGCCTCGGTGCCGTAGAGGGCGCCAAGGACCGGGCTGTCGGCCGGATTGACTGTCACGACGCTATACCTCCAGGAAGACCGTCTCGTTCTCGCCCTGCAGCCGGATATCCAGCCGCCATTCGCCGGGGCCGGCGGGCCGGGCGACGAGCGTGCCGCGGCGTTCGGCCGGCACGGCGTTCAGCACCGGGTCGGCTTCGTTCAGCGCCTCTCCGGCGAAGTAGCAGCGCGTCACCACCTGGCGCATCAGGCCGCGGGCGAAGATGGTCAGGGTGATGTGCGGCGCCTGGGTGGCGTTGCCGCGGCCCTTGACCGCGCCGGGCTTCACCGTGGCGAAGCGGAAGATGCCGTCGCTGTCGGTGGCGCTGCGGCCGAAGCCGTGAAAGCCGCTTTCGTAGCTGCCTTCCGGGTCGGCCTGCCACAGCTCCACCATGGCGTCGGCAGCGGGGGCGCCATCGCCATCGGTGACGCGGCCGGTCAGGGTGATGCGCTCGCCCTTGTCGTAGCCGGCATTGGGGCCGCCCGGCCGCAGCAGGTCGGCCCATCCGGGGAATTCGATCAGCGCCCAGTAGGGGCCGGCGGTCTGCGACGCGGTGGCAGGAAGGGAGCTCACCGCGGGTTCTCCATCGGCGTCGCTTCCCGCCCGCGCAGCACGATGTCGAAGCGGTAGCCCAGGGCCCATTCCGGCTGGGTGATGTCGAGGTTGAACCTGGCGATCAGCCTTTCCCGCGCCGCCTTGTCCGGCGTGGCGTGGAAGATGGGGTCCAGGTCCAGCAGCGGGTCGCCGGGGAAATACATCTGGGTGATCAGGCGCTGGGCGAAGCCATGGCCGAAGATGCTGAAATGGATGTGGTTCGGCCGCCAGGCATTCTTGTGGTTCCGCCAGGGATAGGCGCCCGGCTTGATACTGGTGAAGCGGTACCGTCCATCGGCATCGGTGAAGACCCGGCCCTGGCCGGAGAAATGCGGGTCGAGCGGCGCGTCATGCGTGTCGCCGGGATGGTGGTAGCGGCCGGCGGCATTGGCCTGCCAGACCTCCACCATGGCGCCCGGCACCGGGCGGCCGTTCTCGTCCAGCACCCGGCCGGCGACGATGATTCGTTCGCCCTGCGCCTGGCCGCCGGCATGGACCGAGAGATCGGCATGGGAAGGATAGGCACCGGGCACCATGCGCGGTGCCGCCGTCTCCGTCAGGGTCGGCGCGATGCGGATCGGTGCATGGTTCGGGTGGCGCCTGTGGGTGCTGCCATAGGCCGGCACGTCCAGCGGCGGCTGGGTGCCGGGCTGCGGCGGGAAGTAGCCAGCGGGGTCGCTCATGCCGCCTGGCCCTCCATGTGACCGAGCAGCGCCGCGGTCATTTCCGCCTCGCGCTCGAAATTCGGGATATGGGCGGCTTCGGGGATCACCACCAGCCGGCTGCCGGGGATGGCGGCCTGCACCGCGCGGGCGGCGGCGACGGGGGTGGAGGGGTCCTTCTCCCCCACCACCACCGTGGTTGGGCAGTTCACCCTGCCCAGCACCTCATCCGCCCGGCAGTCGCGCAGCGCCATGGCGCAACCGAGCCAGCCCTGGAGATCGGTGGAGCAGATCATCCGCCGCAAAGCCTGGGAGGAGGGCAGGAACTGGTCCAGCACCCAGCGGCCCATCGTGGTATCGGCGCCGGCCGCCAAGCCGTTCGCCTTCGCGGCATCCATGCGTTCCTGCCAGATGCTGGCGGGTTGGAAATCCAGCGCCGTGTCGCAGGGCATCAGGG
>JAEWCI010000407.1 GCA_023390705.1 Pseudomonadota bacterium | reverse complement strand
GGTCCAGGTTGTGCAGCAGCACCGGCAGCCGCGCCTCATCGCCCGGGGCGAGGAAGCGCGGCAGCAGCGCCTCTGCCACCACCGGGTCGCGCACCGTCAGCGGGCGGGAGGCCGCGCCGACGCGGTTGCCCTGCCAGGCCACCGCCATCAGCCGCAGTTCCCCGGCGAAATCCGGCAGGTCCAGCGTGACCGTCGCGGTGCCGTCCGGCGCCACGGCGACCGGGCCGGAGAAGAGCGCCACGGTGCGCTGCGGGATCTGCAGCATGCCAAGGTCGCCCAGCTCGTCGCCGCCCTGGCGCAGCACCGCGGCCTCACCTTCCGGCGGGCGGATCAGCCGGCCGTAATCGTCGCGGATATCAACGCCGAGCCGCCGCTTGCCGGTGAAATGCGCCAGCGGGTCGGGGGAGGCGAAGCGGGTGAGGCGCAATATGCCCTCATCCACCGCCGCCAGGGTCAATGTGGCGCCGCTGCCGGCATCGATCAGGCGCAGCGGCACCGTCAGGCGCTGGCTCGGGCGCACCCGGTCCGGCCCCTCGATCGCCACGCCGATGCGGCGGGAGGCGGGATCCACCTGCACCCAGGACAGGCCGAGCGCCCGGCCGGGCTGGCCGTTCCGCGCCTCGCCCGCGCGGAAGATGGTGACGGCGACATAGGCGCCGGGGCCCCAGGCGCCGTCCACCGGCACTTCCACCTCCGCACCGCCTTCCGGCACGGCGACTTCCCGCACGGAAACCAGCCGGTCCGTCAGCACCGCGATGCTGGCCTGGCCGGCGAAGGGCGGGGTGATGCGCAGCCGCGCCGTCTCGCCCGGCGCATAGGCCCGGCGGTCGGCGGCGACATCCACCTTGTCCGGCACCTCAGGCGTCTCCCCCCCGGCCCAGCCGCTGCGGAAGCGGAGCGAAGTCAGGGCGAGGCCGCCCGGCTCGCTCACCTCCAGCCGGTAGCGGCCGAAGGGCAGGCGGCGGGCGAAGCGGGCGGGCGCATTGGCGGCCACGGCGAGGTCGGCGCTGTCCACCGCCTCGTCCCGCCAGGTGGTCTCGTAGCGCGGGCTGCCGTAGCGCATGACGAAGCGCCATTCCGGCCTCTCCCGGACCAGCCGGACGCGCAGCCTGGCGGCGACGGGGCGGGCCTCGGCATTCAGCGCGAGGATCTCGAAGCCGGCCTCGGCATTCGGGTCCACCGCGTCATCGGCGAAGAGCGGCTTCACCCCGATCAGCCGCTCCGCCGCCCGCACCGGGATGGTGAGCTGGGTGCGGGAGGCGCGGCCGCCCGGCTCATCCACCGAAATCGCCACTTCCGCCTGCAGGGGGCGGGTGGTGTCCGGCGCGTTGGGCAGGTTGAGGGTGACGCTGCCGCGACCCTCGGCGTCCAGCGCCGCGATGTCGAAGCTCTGCAGGTCGGGGGCGAAATTCTCGTCCACCTGGCCAAAGACATAGCCGGGGAACTGCGGGAAGGGGCTGCGCTGGGTCACCAGCCGCAATTCCGCCGTGCCGGTCAACCCGGCGGCCGGGGCGCCGTAGAGGAAGCGCGCCGTCACCGGGATTTCCAGCGGCCGGCCGGGCACCAGCGGGCCGGGGGCGGGGCCGGCATTCACCTCCAGCCTTTCCGGCACGAAGGCATCCACCCGGAACTCCGCCTTGCCGATCGGCGGGGCATTCGGGTCGGCCAGCACTTCCAGCGTCCAGAGCCCGGCCGGGGCGCCGCTGGAAAGCGGGATGGGCCAGAGGATGGCCCCGCCCGGCTCGCGGGTCGGCACCGATTCGGCGAAGACCTGGCCGTTCGGCCGCTTCACCCGGAAACGGGCCGGCAGGTCCACCGGCGCGCCGCCGGCATCGCGCAGCAGGGCGGCGGCCTGCACCGTCTCGCCCGGGCGGTAGATGCCGCGGTCCAGCCAGACGAAGGCGTCCAGCGGGCCGGGATGCGCCTGCCCGGTGGCGCCGCGGTCGGAAAGGTCGAAGGCGGCGGCTTCCAGGTCCAGCGAAACCATGTCCTCCGCTTGGCTAGCGGGACCGGCGAAGGCGTGCAGGGCGCGTGGCGCCATCGGCCCGGTGCCGCGCAGCAGGGGGGCGTCGAAGCGCACCAGCCCGTCCGGGCCGGTCTCGGCTTCGGCCAGGATGTCGTTGTTGGTCGCCAGCAGCCGCACCAGCACGCCGGGGCGCGGCCCGGCCTCGCGGAAGGAACGCACCTGCGCCGCCAGGCCGCGCTGGCTGCGCCAGGCGGTGAGGCCGAGATCGGTGGCGAAGACCGGCAGGGCGGCGGCATTGCCGCGCAGCCCGTCGCCCGGCATGGCCACTACCACGTAGAGCCCCGGCCCGCCCTGGCGGAGCGCCTCGGGCAGCGGCAGGCTGTGGCGGTTGACCCGGTTGGCCTCGAAGCGCGGCAGTTCGGCCGTGCCTTCCCAGACCACCCGGCCCCATCTTTCCGGCAGGTCCTCGGCGGTCCAGCTCTCGATGTTCTCGCCCAGCCGCAGGCTGTCGCGGGTGAGGGGGAGGAGGTTGCGCTCCGTCACCCGCACCACCCGCAGCCGCAGGGTGGAGATGTTGACCGTCGCCACCCCCACCCGCGCCTCCTGCCCCTGCGGCAGCAGCCAGGCGGAATTGTCGAAGGCGATGCGCGGGGCGCGGTTGGGCATCGCCACCGGCAGGGGCGTGTCGCGGTTCAGCCGCAGCCCGTCCTCGCCCGGCAGGCCGGCGCGCAGCACCAGGCGGGTGGTGCGGCCGTAAGGCAGGCCGGCGACGCAGATCTGGTCCCCCTCCCGCGTCACGCCGAG
>JAEWCI010000393.1 GCA_023390705.1 Pseudomonadota bacterium | reverse complement strand
GGGCATGGCCAGCACGTCCTCCGGCAGCGAAAGCACCACCGGGCCGGGCACGCCGCCCATCGCCATGGCATAGGCGCGGGCGATGAGTTCCGGCGCCTGGTCGGGCTCCGTCGCTTCGCCCACCCATTTCGCCACGCCGCGGAACATGGTCTGGTAGTCTATCTCCTGGAAGGCGTTGCGGCGGAGGTCGCGCTTCTCCACCTGGCCCACCAGCAGGATCAGCGGCACCGCATCCTGTTCCGCGGTGTGCACGGCGATGCTGGCATTGCAGGCGCCCGGCCCGCGGGAGACCAGCACCACGCCGGGCCGGCCCGTCAGCCTGGCATCGGCCACCGCCATGAAGCCCGCGCCGCCTTCGGAACGGCAGGTGACGAGGTCCATGGCGTTGTTGGCGTGCAGCGCATCCAGCAGCGCGATGTAGCTTTCGCCCGGGACGCAGAAGGCGCGGTCCACGCCCTGGGCGGCAAGGAATTCGATGATGGCTTCGGCGGCGGTGCGCATGCGGCGGGGTTCCCTCTCGCCGCTGTGGGTAGCCGCCGGGCGAGGAGCCGCCAAGGGGTGGGGTGCCCCGTTCAGACCCGATGGCGGCGGAGCAGGCGGCCCGGCCTTTCACCCGTGATACCCTGGCCCTGGCGGAAGACCGGCACGCCATTGGTCCAGACTTCCTCGATCCCCTCGGCCTCGACCTTCGGCGTTTCGAAGGTGGCCTTGTCGATCACCCGGTGCGGGTCGAACAGCACCAGGTCGGCGAAGGCGCCGGGGCGGATCACGCCGCGGTCCTCCATGCCGAAGATCGCGGCGGTGCGGCCGGTCATCTTGTGGATGGCGTTCTCCAGCGTCAGCAGGCCGAGCTGGCGGACATAGAGGCCGAGCACCCGCGGGAAGGTGCCCCAGAGCCGCGGATGCGGATGCGCGTCATGCGGAATGCCGTCCGAGCCGATGACGGACATCGGGTGCGCCATGATCCGCCGCACATCCTCCTCATCCATCTGGAAGGTGATGGCGCCGGCGGGCAGCAGGCGTTCGGCGGCGCTGCGGATATCCGTGTTCCAGCCGCGCGCCACGTCCGAAAGGTCGCGCCCGGCCATCTCGGGATGCGGAATGGACCAGGTGACGATGACGCGGCAATCCTCCCGCAGCCGGTCCGGCATCAGCACGGTGGAGCCGGCGGGGTAGGGATACATGTCGAAGGCCACGTCCTGCATCGTCTCGGCGGCGCCGAGCAGGGCGAGGGTCTGCACCGACCGGCCGTAATTCTCCGGCATGGAGCATTTGTGGTGGCTTATCATCACGGGCACGCCCACCCGCTTGCCGATCTTCAGCGTCTCCTCGATGGAGGCGCAGACGCGGTCTGCCTCGTCGCGCATATGCGTCACATAAAGGCCGCCGGCGGCGCGCAGCGGCTCCGCCACCGCGATCACCTCCTCGGTCGGCGCATGCATGTTGGGCTTGTAGTAGAGGCCGGTGGAGAAGCCCGAGGCGCCTTCCGCGAGCGACTGCGCGACGATGCGCCGCATCTGCTCGATCTCGGCATCCCTGGCCGGGCGATACAGATCCTCTCCCATCACGCGGTAGCGCAGCGTCTGGTGGCCGACCAGGGCGTAGGTGTTCACGGCCGCCGGGTTCTTCGCCAGCGCCTCGGCGTATTCGCCGAAACTGTCGAAGCGCCACCAGCCCTCATCCCCCACCAGGTCCAGCGGCGGCACCGGGCGCTTCCCCGTCCGCAGCGGCGCCAGCGAGACACCGCAATTGCCGACGACAACGCTGGTGACGCCCTGGGAGGACTTGCAGTGCAGGCATTCCGGGCCGCAGAGCACGGCGCGGTCGTCATGCGTATGGGCGTCGATGAAGCCGGGGGCGAGGGCGCGTCCGGTCGCGATCACCTCCCGGTCCGCGCTGGCCGCGCCGAGGTCGCCGACCGCCGCGATGCGGTCCCCGGTGACGCCGACATCACCGGTGAAGCGCGGCGCACCGGTGCCGTCCAGGATGGTGGCGTCGCGGATGATGAGGTCGCAGCGGAGGGGCATGTGGGACGGTTCCTGAGCGGTGCGCCTAAGCAGCGAGAAGGCTGCGAATGCGGGGGCGGAATGCATTGACGAATGCGTTGGTCATCGGGACCAGCCAAGCGAGCTGCCGTTCCGCAGCATCAGGCGGTTCAAATTTATCCTTTAGGACTGCATCAATGCTCACTGCGCCCTTAGCGTCGCTCCAGTCGGGCCAGGTGAGCGCGCTGCTTGGCACGGAAGCAGCTATTTCGGCCTCAATGGCTGTCGAGTCTGCGCGCAGAGCTTCCCAGATGCGACGTCCCTCAGTTCCACGCAAGCGAACGAAGACGCCAATCTGCTGCCAACCGCGGGAGCGGAAGACCGTCAGCCATATATCTGGATGGCCAAGAGATGCGCGGGCATTGCCAATGCTACGTGGTGTCGGGAGAGGCTGCGCTGGATCGTCCAGCACTAAACGTCTTGTGAATTCAGACCAAAAGGCGCGGTCTTCGGCCAAGCGACCATTGCGCGCTTCGCTGTCTGCTGAAACAAGCTCCGGTGCCTCTTCCTCTGCGGTGGTCTCATCTGGCGCGGCTGATGGTTCTGCCAAACGAAACACCACTCTTTCTACCATTTGTGTGCGTGCCAGCAGTCGCGGTTGTACCAGCCAGCGGCCATCCGGCAATGCGAAGCCACGCATTTCCAGCAAGCCGAGCGTGAATCGCGATCCGGCGTGATCCTGCACATATTCCGCAATGGCCTGTGTTTCCTGACGGATGCCATCCCCGGCAATCAGAAGCAGAAATCGGCCGCGTCCCAGATTGCGGGACACCGCATCGACGAAAGTAGCTTCGTCAAGACCGGAATGCTCCTTGGCCACCATATGGTAGAGCGCATTCTCACCGGGGCGGCGTAGCCTCTGACTGACGGCGGCCTGCAGGTCCGCATACCCCCACCGCGCCAGTTCCTTCGCATAGTCGAGAATCTGCGCGACCACTTCGCGACGTGCCTGGGGATTGCGGAACAGCTTGCACTCCACGAGCACCAGCGCGCCATGCCTGTTCACGAAAAGCGCGTCGATGGGGCCTGCCGGCGTTCGCAGTTCGCTACAGATTGCCACAGGCTCCGCGAAGGCGGGGTCAAGTTCGGCAGCCGGCAAGGCGCCGGGATGTTCCAGCAGGAAGTCGCGGAGCCATGCCTCGTTCCGGTCGCCACTCGCGAGGGAAACAGGTGTCAGCACGACGTCATTGCCCGCTCCGGTCAACACCAGGCGCGGATAAGCGTCAGTCGTCATCAGGAAGGATTGCCCCACCAGGCATTCATGCGAAACATTGGAACATTGTCCTCACTACCTCTCCGTCCCCTGCGCCCTCTCCGCCGCCCACCTCTGCGCCACCGCGCAGGCCTTGGCAAAATCTTCTATCCGCATCGCCTCATGCGGGTTGTGGCTGCCGTTCTGGTTGCGGACGAACAGCATGCCCGCCGGTACGCCGGCCGAAGCGAAGGCCACCGCGTCGTGGCCGCCGCCGCTCGCCATGGCGTGGAAGGGGATGCCCAGGGCCTCTGCCGCGCGCTGCAGCCCTTCCTGCATCTCCGGGTTCATCAGGCTGGCGCGGCTGCCGCCCTCATCGCCCAGTTCGAAGCGCACGCCGCGGCGGGCCTCGATCTCGGCGACCTTGTCGTAGAACACCTCGTATACCGCATCCACGCTGTGCAGGTTCACGCTGCGCACGTCCAACTGGAAGCGCGCCTCGCCGGCGATCTTGGTGAAGCCGGCCTCCGCCGTGGTGCCCATGGTGCAGAAGGTGACGACCAGCCGGTGGCCCTGCGCCTCCAGCCGGCACCAGGCCTCGTCCAGCGCCACCGCCAGGTCGGCCAGGGCGATAGCGGCGTCCCGCCGGTATTTGCGCGGCGTCGCGCCGGAATGGTTGTATTCGCCCAGCACGCGCGCATTGCGCAGCCGCCGGCTGCCGGGGATGCCGGTGACGATGCCAACGGGAATGCCCTCGCTGTCCAGCACCGGGCCCTGTTCGATATGCACTTCCAGGAAGGCCGAGACATTGTGCGGCCCCAGCACCTTCCCGCCGCGCTCGACGAAGCCGGGGTCGAAGCCTTCCTCGCGCATGTGCTCGGCCAGGCTGCGGCCGCCCGGGTCCTGCCGCTTCAGCGCCAGCTCCTCCGGCCGCAGCAGGCCCAGCGCGCCGCGGCTGCCGGGGAAGCTGGTGGGGAACCAGGCGCCCGCCTCCTCGGCGCGAATCGCCATCACGGTGATGTCGCGCCCCGGCGTGAAGCCGGCCCGCTTCAGCCCGGCCACCGCCGCCAGTCCGGCCAGCACCCCGGCGGCGCCATCGTAATTGCCGCCCTGCGGCACCGAATCGAGATGGCTGCCCAGCATCACCTGCGGCGCCGCCCGGTCGGCGCCGGGCAGGGTCATGTAGAGGTTGCCGATGGGGTCGGCGCGGCATTCCAGCCCCAGCGCCTCGGCCGCTTCCCGCACCAGGGCATGCGCCATGCGCTCGCCCGGGCCATAGGCTTCGCGGGTGATGCCGACGCCATCGAAGCTGCGGGCGCGGAGTTCGTCGAACAGGCGCTCGGCCAGGGCGGTATCGGGGGTGAGGTTGGGCAGCATCGGCATTCTCCGCTGAAAGGAGCGCATCCCCCCTTGAAGCATAACCGCCCGAGGTCGGCACGACCGGAGGCGTGACCCACGCCACCGGACGATGACCCGGGCCATGATCCCCGCGCCTTCCTGCGCCGATCATGGCCCGGCCTCAACCGGTTCTTGAAGCGCCGGGGCGGCCCGCCGTCAGGGCGCGGCGGCTGTCACTGCGCGCCTTGCCGGCAAGCCGCCGGGGACCGCGCCTGCGCTCCGCCGCTCGCGCCGGGCAGCAC
>JAEWCI010000392.1 GCA_023390705.1 Pseudomonadota bacterium | reverse complement strand
GTTGCCGCGGGCCCGGCAGGGCGGGCGTGAAGCAAGCCGGCCGGGTGGCGCCGCACGGTCAGAAGCCGACGCCGCTCCGCAGCAGGCCGATCTGGATTTCCCCCAGGAGGATGCGCAAGGCCTGCAGCAGCAGGATCAGCACCACCGGCGAGATGTCGATGCCCCCGAGATCGGGCAGGAAACGGCGGATCGGCCGCAGCGCCGGCTGGGTCAGGCGGTCGAAGAAGTCGGCAATGGTCCAGACCAGCCGGTTGCGGCTGTCCAGGATGCCGAATCCGAGCAGCAGGCTGAACACGGCCGCAATGATCAGCGCCCAGACATAGAGGCTGATGGCCGTGTCCAGCAGCCAGAAAAGCGCGTTCATCAACAGTCTCCCGGCCGGCAAATGGCGCGGCACCCTATCGGCGCCGCGGCGTTCATCGCAAGATCAACGGAAGCGGCGGCACCCGCTTGACTTCAGGCGCGGGCGAGGGCATCTAGCGCGCCCTGCGGTGCCCCCAAGCCCGCAGGTGCCGGTGGCACTGGGGCTGTAGCTCAGTTGGGAGAGCGCGTCGTTCGCAATGACGAGGCCAGCGGTTCGATCCCGCTCAGCTCCACCACCGCCCCCTTCAGAAGCTCGCCTGATAGCGCAGGACGCCGAGCAGGCTGCTGGACTGGCCGCGCCCGCCTTCCTCGCCGGGAAGCCGCGCATACTGGTAGCCCAGATCGGCGCTGAGGCCCCGGAACAGCTCGCGCCCGACGGAAACCTCCAGGAAGCTCGCGGTCGGCACCGGGTTGACCGCACGCTTACGCTGGTCCCGCTGCCAGGCGAGGTTCGCACGCCAGGCCCCGAAGCGGGTTTCGGCGCCGAGGGTGGTGAAGCGCCGGCGCTCGTGGACGCCGGTTTCCGCGGGGATCTCGTCCTCCCCCTCGAAGGCGCCGGGGATGGCTTCGCGCGGCCGGCCGCCGGCGCCGCGCAGTTCGACATGCTCGGCATAGAACAGGGTCCGCAGCCCGGGCCGCCAGGTGAGCTGGTAGCGCGCCCCCGCGGCATAGCCCCATTCGCGCCCCGTCCCGTCCTGCCCTGGGCCGCGGGAAAGCAGGGCCAGGTGATAGGCGAAATCCGGCAGCCAGCCGATGCGGTCGCCATCCAGCGCCAGGGCGAAATTGTCCAGGCGTCCGGTGTTGCCCGCGCCGCCCTGGGCACGGGAGTTCCGCCGGAAACGCTCGAACCCCTCCCTGCAGCAGCGCTCGCGGGTGAAGGCGGTGTTGGACAGGAAGCTGGTATCGAGGGTGAAAACCGCGGCCGAAAGGTCGTGCTCCCCGAAGCGCTCGCTGGAAACCAGCGTCGCGGTCGCCCCGACGCCGAGGGATTCGCGGATGAGATAGGTTTCATGCGCCCGGATCCTCGGCAGGATGCCGGGGAAATGGTGGTGGCCATAGCCGAAGGGGGCGGAGAATTTGCCGCCCAACAGGCTCAGCCACTCGCTCGGCCGCCAGTTCAGGTTGAGGCTCTCGACATAGGCGCCCTGGTAGCGGAAGCCGGTCCAGCCGCCATTGGGCTCCACCTCCCCGGCCGGCTCGACATGCACCAGGCCCTGGATCGAAAGCTGCGGCGCGAGATGCAGGCCGGCCGCGACCTCGCCGAACAGGAAGCTGGTCGCGCCGCGCTGCCGCCGGTCCGTGGCGCCAAGGGTGCCCAGGGTATAGAGGCCCATCCTGACCTCCCCCGCGATCTGCGGAAAGCCGACTCCGGGCGGGCCAGACTGTGCCCCGGCCGGCGCGGTGCCCGCGACCAGCATGCCGAGCGCCAGGGCAGCAAGGGCGGGGCGCATCACCGGTTCCCCAGCATCGCCGGCACCAGCAGGCCGAGATTGTGGCGGAACATCGCCTCGTAGCTGGGGGCCGGCCCGTCCGGCGGGGACAGGGTGTCGGCATAAAGCCGGCCGCCGACGCTGATGCCGGTTTCCGCCGCCAGGCGGCGCAGCACCGCGGCGCTGCCCGGGCCGTCCAGGAAGGCGGCGGTGATGCCCTCCGCCCGGACCTGCCGGATCAGCGCCGCCACCCGCGCGACCGAAGGCTGCGCCTCGGCGGCGACGCCCTGGGCCGGGAGGAACTGCACGCCATAGGCGCTGCCGAAATAGCCAAGCGCGTCATGGCTGGTGACAACCTTGCGCCGCGCCGGCGGCACCGTGGCGAGCTGCGCCCGCACCCAGCCATCCAGCGCCGCCAGCCGCGCCAGATAGGCCTCGGCATTGCGACGGTAAAGCCCGGCTCCGGCCGGGTCGGCCGCCATCAGCCCGGCCGCGATGGTCCGCACATAGGCCTGGCCGAGACGGAGATCCTGCCAGCAATGCGGGTCGGCGACCTGGCGCGGCGGGATGTAGTGCTGCTGGCGCCGGCTCACCCCGCCCTGGTGGTCATGGTCGTGCGCCTGGTTCTCCATCGCGCGCGGCTGCAGCCCCTCGGTCGCGGTGACCAGCGGGCCGCCGTACTCCGCCGAGCGCAGCAGCCGGTCGAACCAGGGCTCGAAGCCGAAGCCGTTGCGCAGCACCAGCCGCGCCCCGCGAATGGCCTGGACATCGCTCGGCCGGGGCTGGAAGTGGTGCGGGTCGGTTTCGGCGCCGGCGATGCTCCGCACCGCCACCCGCCGGCCGCCGATCTCGGCCAGCATGTCGCCGAGAATGGAGAAGGAGGCGACAACCGGCAGCCGGCCCTCGGCGGGCGCGATCTGCGCCGCCGCGCGCGGTGCCTGGGCGAGCGG
>JAEWCI010000329.1 GCA_023390705.1 Pseudomonadota bacterium | reverse complement strand
CCCCCATCTTATAGAGGTTCAGGTAGTCGCGCTGCTTCGGGTCGTCATGCGATGCCAGCACGAACACGCCCGGCCCCCGCTTGCTGCCAACCACATATACCACGATGCCGCCATGGGCGCGCAGCATGTCGGGATCGTAGCGCTGGGTCAGTTCGTCAACATGGCCAGGGTGTTCCAGCCCCAACATGCCGCGCCGGGCCACGGACATGCCGGTGGCATTCGCCACGATGGCCTGCTCGAAGCTGATCTTGGTGCCATCGGCGAAGCTCGTGACCATATACGGGTTCTGTCCCCAGCGCGCGGCGAAGCCGGCCTGGGTCGTCGGGTTGCGGTAAGGGTCCTGCAGCCCCTTGATGTTGCCGCAGAGCAGTGGCGTCAGCCCGATGGAGCGCACGTAGCGCACCAGGTTCATCTGCACCCCCGGCTGATCGCCGTCACTGACGCTGAGGATGGCGCCCGTCTTCCGGGCGTAGTGCTGCAGGATGGGGCCCACCGTGCCGTCCAGTTCGGCATTCATCGTCACGACATGCCGGCCTCGTTCAATCGCCCGCAGGATCACCTGCGCGCCATGCTCCACCGCGCCGGTCACTTCCAGCAGGCAGTCGATACCCTCGGCCTCGGCCAGCAGCAGGGCATCGCCGGTCACCGCCGGGCGGCCGGTGCGCAGGCAATCCTCCAGCGCCCCCGAACCGCTCACTTCCATCGCGTCCGTCACGCCGGCTTCGGCATAGGCGTGCAGCGCCCGCTGCGGGCTGCGGTTGGCGATGGCCGCCAGCCTCATCCCCGGCACGGAATTCACGATCTGATTGGCGATGCCATGGGCCATGAAGCCCGCGCCTACCATGCCGACACGGATCGGCCGCCCTTCCGCCGCGCGCTCGTGCAGCTTCCTGTCCACAATGATCATGTCTGTGTTCCTGGCGTGTCGTGGCTAACGCCGGCCGTATCGGGCCGTTTGCATCACGATCTCAGCGCAGTCCGCGCAGGCTCTCGATGCCGTGGAACGCCGCGTCGAAGGCCGGCCAGGCTGTATCCTTGGGGGACAGTTCCTGCGGTGGTACGGGCCAGCGAAGCCCAAGTGCCGGGTCGTCGAAGCGCAGGCCGCGTTCCTGCGCCGGAGCATAGGGGGCGCTGACCAGGTAGAGTGCCTCGGCATCCTCGGTCAGCGTCACGAAGCCATGGGCGAAGCCCCGTGGCACATACATCATCAGCCGGTTGTCGGCCGAAAGATCGGCGCCGAAGCTGCGGCGGAAGCTTGGGCTGTCAGGCCGCAGGTCCACGATCACGTCGTGCAGCGCACCGCGTACGCAGCGCACCAGCTTCACCTCCGCGGCCGGCGGCAGTTGGTAATGCATGCCACGGAGGGTGCCCCGGCGCCTGGTGAGCGAGTTATTTGCCTGAACGAAGCGTGTCTCCAGCCCGTGGGCGGCGAATTCCTCTTCGCAGAAGATTCGGGCGAAGAAGCCGCGCTCATCGCCGCGCCGCTCCGGTTCTATCAGCCAGGCACCTTCAAGCCCGGTTGGATGGAAGATCAAGCCTTCCCTGCCCGGGCCGTGCTGCACCCTTGTTCCGCCATGGTTTTCCATTCCCAGCGGCGGCACATTGGTCACCGGACCACGCGGAGGGAAATGACAAGGCAGCGAAGGCAGTACCCAGGCGACTACTGGAAGCGAATATTCGAGCGCTGCGCGACCTCGCTCCACAGCAGGATCTCGCGGGAGATCGTCTCACGGAACTGAGCGGGCGTGCTGCCCACCGGCCGCATCGCCAGTGCCGTTAGCCGTGTGGCAAGATCCGGTGCCGCCATGGCGCGCGCTGCCTCATGGTGCAACCGCTCAATCACCGGGCCCGGAGTTCCGGCGGGGGCCAGCAGCCCGGTCCAGAGGGCGATCTGCATCTCCGGCAGCCCCGACTCGGCCATGGTCGGTACGCCGGGGAAGCCCGGCAGGCGTTCCGCGGCGGTAATTGCCAGTGCCTTGACCCGGCCGGATTGCAGGCCGGCGGTGGCTGGCCCGCTATCCGTGAGCACCATCGCCACGTCGCCGGCCGCCACCGCGTTCACGCAATCGGCGCTGCCACGATAGGCCACGGGCACGGCTTCGATACCGGTCCGTTGCTTGAGCAATTCATGGGCCAACTGGAAGCTTGCAGAGGGGAAGGCATAGCTCATCCGCCCAGGTTCGGCCCTGGCCCAGGCAGCCAGCCCGGCCAGGTCCTGCACCGGCCGGTCGGCGCCCACCAGCAGCACCAGCGGGAAATCCGCCAGCAGGCTGATGGGCGCCAGATCGCGTCGCGGGTCGTAGGAAAGCCGCGGATTGGTGGCGGGGCTGACGGTGATGGGTCCGCTCGCCGCCACCAGCAGGGTGGTGCCATCCGGCCGGGCGCGGGCCACCAGTTCCGTGCCCAGGGTGGCCTGGGCGCCGGGACGGTTCTCCACCACGCAGGGCTGGCCCAGCGCCTCGGTCAGCTTCTGCGCCAGGAGCCGGGCAACGATGTCGTTGGCGCCGCCCGGGGCGAAGGGCACGATGAGGCGGAGCGGCCGATCCGGCCAATCCCCCTGTGCCTGGGCCCGAGCATCGGCGATGAAAGGCAGCGCCACCGTCAGCCCGGCCAGGGTGCGGCGGCGCAGCATGCCTAGGCCTCCACCACCACGTAGTCGTTCTCGACGCTTACGCTGAAGGTTTCCGCGACATAGGGGCCTTCGACCAGTGCCGCCCCCTTCTCCACATGCGCCGGGAACTGCCGAAGCTGCACGCGCTTCGGGTCGAACCAGGACTTGCCGGTGCGGATGTCGAATTCCCAGTAGTGCCAGGGGCAGCGCACCATCTCGCCACGCCGCTCATAATGATAGACGCCCGGCTCCGGCGAGGAGACATGGCCGCTGACCGTGCCGGCACAGAGGCTGCCACCCTGGTGCGGACAACGATCCGAAAGGGCGAAGAACTCGCCCCCCAGATTGAAGACGACGATGGGCTTGCCATCGGCCTCGATCCGCTTGCGCTCGCCAGGCGGGAATTCCGCCACGGCAGCGACGACATGCTTCGCCATTTCTCCCCCTGGACAGCGGCCGTGGTCAGAATCCGTAGAGCTTGCGGGCATTGCCGCCGAAGATGTCACGCCGCAGTTCCACGGGCAGATGGCCCGGCAGGGCTTGGCGTGGGTCGTCGAAATCCCAGTGCGGGTAGTCGGTGGCGAAGAGGATGCGGTCCCAACCGATCCAGTCGCAGATGTCGCGCAGGTGGGGGCCGCGCTCCGGCTCCTCCATCGGCTGGGTCGAAACCCAGAAATGCTCGCGGATGTATTCGCTCGGCGCCCGCTTCAGGTGCGGCACCTCGGCCTTCAGCGCCTTCCAGTGCTTGTCCAGGCGCCAGCCGACCGAAGGCAGCCAGGCGAAGCCGCATTCGATCAGCACCACCTTCAGTTTCGGGAAGTGCTCGAACACGCCCTCCACCACCAGGGAGGCAACCTGGTTCTGGCAGGAGGTCGCATGCTCGCTGACTTCCTCGATGTAGAAGCTGGGCCAGCCGCCATTGGTCATGGCCGTACCGGAAAAACCGAAGGCGTGGAAGGCCACCGGCAGCCCAACCTCCTGCGCCGCCTCGTAAATGGGCCAGTAGCGCGGGTTGCCGGCCGGCTCGGAGGTGCGGCTCATAATCAGCACATGGGCGAAATTCGGGTCGCCGGCGCGCTTGCGGATCTCGGCGGCGGAAGCGGTGCTGTCCTCGTACGGCACCACCACGCTGGCGCGCAGCCGCGGCTCCTGCCGCGTCCATTTCTCCAACTGCCATTCATTCACCGCATGGGCCATGGCGGCAGAGAAGCCGTTGACGCGGTCGCCCTGACCGCTCGGCTGCAGCGGGTTCAGCACGCCGACATCAATGCCGTAATTGTCCAGCAACTGATGGCGCATGAATTCCAGGCTGGTGCCCGGCTTGCCGCCCGGCGGCCAGGCATCCCGGCGCGAGGCCATGGGCTGCGCCTTCGGGAAGGGCGGGTCGCCGATGAAGCCATGTTTCGGGCGCACGCCGAACATCTCGGCGTGCTGCATCCAGCGCTCGCTCAGCCACGGCTTGAGTTCGGCGATGCTGTCGAGCCGCGGATGGATGTCCACATCCACCAGGCCAAGGGTGGCGGCGGCGGGCTTGCCCGGATTGCCGAGCGGCTGGATGACGTTCATGCCAGGGCTCCTTCGCGCAGGCGCGCATAGGTGGCGAGGGGATTGTCGCGCATCAGTTTTGGCAGCAGGCCGGCGGGCAGCCCGGGCGGCACCACGGCATCGCCATCGAACTGCCAATGCGGCCAATCGGAGGACCAGAGCAGCATCTCATCGGAACGCAGATGGTCCAGTATCCGCTTCACCACATCCGCGTCGTCGGGCGCGTCGAAGGGCTGCACCGTCAGCCGCACCTGGTCGCGCACATAGTCGGACGGCAGCCGGTCCACCCAGGGCACCTCGAACCGGACGCCCTTCCACACCTTGTTCAGCCGCCAGAGGAAGGCCGGCAGCCAAGTGACGCCGGATTCCAGCAGCACCACCTTCAGTTCCGGGAATTTGCCCAACGCGCCCTCGGTGATGAGGCTGGCAAGCTGGCTCTGGAAGCCCTGCTGGTTGGCGAAATATTCCTCCAGATACCAGCTCGGCCAGCCCACCGAGGTCTGCGGGTGGCGATAGGCGCTGCCGGCATGGATGGCGAAGGCCAGCCCATGCTTCACGCAGGCCTGGTAGATCGGCCAGTATTGCCGGCGGCCGAGCGGGTTCTCGCCCATAACCAGCGCCATCACCTGGACGAAGCGCCGGTCGCCAGCCAGCCGCTCGATCTCATGCACCGATTCCTCGATGCTCTGCAGCGGCAGCACGATGGAGCCGCGCAAGCGGCTGTCACGATCCAGCCACTTGTCACGCGTCCAGTCGTTCAAGGCACGGGCGAAGGCAACCGCCATGTCCTCGTTGAACACAAGCTGCACGCCGTAGAGCGGGTTCAGGATGGCGGTTTCCGCGCCGAAGCGGTCCAGGGCATGGCGCTGCAATTCCTCCAGCGTGGTGCCGGCCAGGCCGCCGGCGCCACGCCAGTCCGCCCGCGCCGTCTTGGGCGACATGGGCGGCCAGCTCTGGCTGTTGAGGTTCTTGATGGCGCGCTCCTCCACCTGGTCGCGCCAGAACTCGCTCATATAGGGCGTCAGCGCGGCCATGCCCGGCACCGCCGGATGCACGTCGCAATCAATCGCCCGGTATTCTCGCAGCATGCCGTTTCCTTGCCCCGGGGCCGGCGCCCCCGTGGACGGGCGCCCGGCTCCGCCGCATGTTGCCCGAGTTTGACGGCGGGCGGAACCACCGACCTTCCGTGGGCGACAAAGGGGCGAAAGGGTGAACCAGGGGGTGAGCGCAACGGAACGGACCCGCCCGGTGGCAATGGTCACGGGGGCGCGGCAGGGCCTGGGGCGGGCCATCTGCATCGCCCTTGCCGGCAGCGGCTACGACATCATCGGCGTGGACACCGGCATGGAGGGCGCCCGCGACACCGGGCTCGGCGTGATCGCCGCCGGCGCCCGCTTCGACTTCCGCCTGGCCGATATCACGCGGCCCGAAATGGTGGAGGCCCTGCTGACCTGGGCCTGGACGGCCTGCGACGGGGTGGAGGTGCTGGTTGCCGGGGCGGAAATGCCCATGGCAGCCCCCCAGGGCCGGGAAAGCGCCCTGGGGTTGGCCGCAGCGATGGTGCAGCGCATGGCGGCCGGAACGGCGCCGGAACGGGGACGGCGGGGCCTCGTCCTCCTGGCTGGCGAGGCCGCCGGCCGGGAGGAGGTGCTGCCCGCAGGACTCACCGCGAGCCTGGCAGAGGCGGCCATCCCGCTCCTCCTGCTGCGCCGCGACCACCTGCCCGATGCGGATGGCGCCTCGCGGGAGGGCGACATGGTGGGGGCGGTCGTCAGGCTCCTGGCCGGGACGCCGGGCTGAACCCGGCCGCCTCGGCCTACCGCGCCAATGCCGCCAGCAGCCGGGCATGGCTGCGCATGCCCTTGTGGAAGCAGCGCAGCTCGAATTTCTCGTTCGGGCTGTGCACCTGGTCGTCGTTCAGCCCGAAGCCCATCAGCAGGCTGTCCAGCCCCAGCAGCCGCCGCAGGCTCTCCACCACCGGGATGGAGCCGCCGCTGCCGATCAGCACCGCCGGGCGGCCGTATTCCTCACCCAATGCGCGGCGCGCCGCGGCGACGAAGGGGCTGTCCGCCGGCACCTCGATGCCCGGGGTGGTGTTGAGGATGGTCACCTCGGCTCGCGCATCGGCCGGCAGGCGCTGCCGGACGAATGCCTTGATCCCCTCCGCCACGCGGGTTGGATCCTGCCCTGGGACGAGCCGGCAGGAGAGCTTGGCATGGGCCGAGGCGGGGATGACGGTCTTGCTACCCTCCCCGGTATAGCCGCCCCAGATGCCGTTGAGGTCGGCGGTCGGCCGGGCCCAGAGCCGCTCAAGCCCGCCCCTGCCCTGCTCGCCCGCCGGCTGGGCCAGGCCGATATCGGCCAGGAAGGCGCCTTCGTCGAAGCCCAGCGCCGCCCATTCCGCCGCCTGGGCCGCGCCGATCCCGGCGATGCCATCGTAGAAGCCGGGGATCTGCACGCGCCCCGCCTCGTCCTGAAGCCCACCCAGGATGTGGGTGAGCGCGTTGATCGGATTGAGCGCCGAGCCGCCATAGAGGCCGGAATGCAGGTCGCGCTTCGCCGCGTGGAGGTCGATCTGCGCATAGACCATGCCGCGCAGCCGCGCGGTGATGGCCGGCGTGTCGATATCCCACATGCCGGTGTCGCTGATGATCGCCACATCGGCGCCGAGTTCGCCGCGATTGGCGGCGAGGAAACCGTCCAGGCTGGGGCTGCCGACCTCCTCCTCGCCCTCGACCAGCACGGGCACGCGCACCGGCAGGCTGCCGGTCACGCCGTGCCAGGCGCGCAGGGCCTCCAGCCACATCATGGTCTGGCCCTTGTCGTCCACCGCGCCGCGCGCCACCACCCGGGCACCATGCGGGCCCCGAACCTCCTGCGGGTCGAAAGGCGGGCTGGTCCAGAGTTCCAGCGGGTCGGCCGGCTGCGCGTCGTAATGGCCGTAGAACAGCAGGTGCGGCGCCCCCTCGCCCGGCCCGGGATGGTGCCCGACCACGACCGGGTGCCCCGCGGTCGGCCGCAATTCGGCGCTGAAGCCGAGGTCCCGGAGCTGGTCGCGGACCCATTCCGCCGCCTGCCGGCAATCCGCCGCATGCGACGGCTGGGCGCTGATGGAGGGTATCCGCAACCAGTCGAACAGCCGCCCCTTGGCGGCCTCGTACTGGGAATCGCATTGCGCCAGGACGGCATCGAGGGTGCTGCTCATGCACGGCAGCCTAATCCAGGAAAGCGGCCGCGGGAATCGCGCCGGTTGCCGATTGGCGCCTGTGGCTTCCCGTGCTTGCATGCGCGCCAACCAACACTACCAGGAAACGAACATGCAGCCCATGGCCGTCGGCGAAGCCGCCGCATGGAACGCGGAAAGCCTCCGCAACGACCGAAGCTGGGTCTTTCCGCTGGATGAGCGGGCACAGCGCGACCTCATCGGCGCCACCCGCAAGGCGCATGAAAGGGGCAAGCCTCTCTTCGAATACCGCCGGGCGGATTTCGACTTCGGTTCGGCCTGGCCGGTGCTGGCCGCGGCCTTCAGGTCGCAGCGTGACCGTCACGGCATCGTCCTGCTGCGCGGCCTGCCACGGGAAGGCGTCACGCCGGAGGAATTCGGCCTGATGACGTGGGGCATCGGCCTGCATGCCGGCGTCGCCCGGCCGCAGGGCAAGGCCACGCAATACATGAGCGAGGTGAAGAACGCCGGCAACGACTACCGCAGCGCCACCGGCCGCGGCTACAATTCGGATGCCGAGCTGGACTTCCACATCGATGGCTGCGACGTGGTCCTGCTCTCCTGCTACAATGTCGCCAGGTCGGGCGGCGAGAGCTACTGCACCTCCTCCACCACCGTGCACAACCTGATGCTGCAGGAGCGCCCGGAGCTGCTGGAGGCGCTGTACCAGCCCTTCCCCTACAGCCGCCAGGGCGAGAATGCGCCGGATGAGCGCGCCTTCTTCACCTGCCCGATCTACGATGTGCAGGACGGCGTGCTGTTCGGCCGCTGGAACCGCAACCGCCTGACCAGCGCGCTGAAGCTGGAAGGCGTACCGCCGCTGACGCCGAAGCAGGCCGAGGCGGTGGACGTGCTGGACAGCATGCTGCGCCGGCCGGAAGTGATGAACCGGATGTGGATGCAGCCGGGGGACGCCCAGTTGATGAACAACCACGTCGTGCTGCATTCCCGCAGCAGGTTCGAGGATTTCGAGGAGCCGGAGAAGAAGCGGCTGCTCTTCCGCCTTTGGCTGGCCCCGCCCGACAGCCGCCGCCTGCCCCCCGGCTGGAAGGACGCCTTCCGCCAGACCGAGCCCGGCACGGTGCGCGGCGGCATCCGCGGCCACCATTGGGACGAGAAGTGCCAGACCTGGGAAGCCCGCCAGGCCGCCGAGCTGGGGATGACCTTCATCCCCTGAGACACTTCGCCCTCCCTCGCCATGCGAGGGAGCGCCGCGCGTGCCAGGGCCGGTTCCGTTCGCCTGCGCTCACGGCAACCGCCCTGGCCTGTTGGTTTGTCGCATTTCCGAGTCGCCGGCTGGTTCCAGCCGGCTTGAAAATGCTTTAGGGCAGTACCTTCCCCGGATTCATCAGCCCGCGCGGGTCCAGCGCCGCCTTGATGTCGCGCATCAGGTCCAGCGCGACCTGGTTCTTGTGCGTCACCATGGCGTGGCGCTTGGACTGGCCGATGCCGTGCTCGGCCGAGAAGCTGCCGCCCAGGGAGACGGCGATGGCATTGACCAGCGGCTCGGCCTCCCGCGCCCGGTCCAGCCATTCGGCGCGCGACATCCCCGCCGGGGCCATGAGCGAGAGATGGATGTTGCCGTCGCCAGCATGGCCGATGGCGGCCATCCGCCCTTCCGGCCAGCGCGCCTTCAGCTCCCGCTCCGCCGTGTTGATGAATTCGGGCACGGCCGAGACCGGCACGGAGGTATCCGTCCCCACCGCGGGGCCCTCCGCGCGGGAGCAGAGCGGGTAGTCCTCGCGGATCTTCCAGAAGGCGATGCGCTGCGCCTCGCTTTCCGCTAGCACGGCGTCGCTCGCCTCGCCGTGCTCGATCGCCTCGGCCAGCGTGGATTCCAGCATCTCCCGCAGCGGCACGCTCTCATGCGCCGCGGCGATCTCCACCATCACGTACCAGGGCGTGGTCAATTCCAGCGGCACGCGCAGCCCGACGCCGTGGCGCTTCACCATCTCCAGGCAGTACCGCGCCACCAATTCGAAGCCGATCACCTCCGCGCCGCTGCCCATCACGCGGGAAAAAAGGCTGAGCGCGGCATCGGGGCTGGGCACCGCGACGAAGGCTGTTTCCACGCGGCGCAGCGGCGGCTGCAGGCGCATGGCCGCGGCGGTGATGATGCCCAGCGTACCCTCCCCGCCGATGAACAGGTGGCGCAGCGCATAGCCGCTGTTGTCCTTACGGACCCGGCGCAGATCGTCCAGCACCCGGCCATCGGGCAGCACGACTTCCAGCCCCAGCACCAGTTCCCGCGCATTGCCCCAGCGCAGGGTGCGGATGCCGCCGGCATTGGTGGAGAGCATGCCACCGATCTGCGCCGTGCCCTGGGCACCCCATTGGATGGGAAAGAGCCGCCCGGCCTCGGCCGCCGCCTGCTGCACGTTCTGCACCACGCAGCCGGCCTCGGCGACGATGGAGAAATCGCGCGTGTCGATGCTGCGGATGCGGTTCAGCCGCTCCAGGCTCAGCACGATGGAGGGTGGCCCGTTTTCCGGCGGTACCGCACCGCCGCACAGCCCGGTGCGGCCGCCGGCCGGGACGATGGCGATATCCGCCGCGGCACAGGCCCTCACCACGGCGGAAACCTCCTCCACCCTGCCCGGGCGGACCGCCGCGAGGGGTGAGCCGCGGTAGCCGCCGCGCCAATCGACCGCGTAGGGCTCCAGGTCCTGCTTTTCCCGCAGGCAGTTGTTCGGGCCGACGATGCCGGCCAGGCTTTCCAGGACGTTCATGGCAACAGTTTCGGCCGCTGCCGCGCGGCTATCAAGCCCCATGCCGCCGGCCTATCCTGTGGCCGGCGAGGTAAGGGGGAAGCGGCCATGCCGGATATGCTGCCGGAAGAAGCGGATTACGTGGTGGTGGGGGCGGGTTCCGCCGGCTGCGTGGTGGCCGCCCGGCTCAGCGAGGACCCCTCCGTCCGGGTGGTGCTGCTGGAGGCCGGCGGCCGGGACCGCAGCCCCTGGATCCACCTGCCGGTCGGCTATGCCAAGACCATGTACCACCCGACCCTGTCCTGGAATTACGAGACGGAGCCGGAGCCGAACCTGGACAACCGCCGGCTGATCTGGCCGCGCGGCCGGGTGCTGGGCGGCAGCAGCGCGCTGAACGGGCTGATCTACATCCGCGGCCAGAAGGAGGATTACGACCATTGGCGCCAGCTCGGCTGCACCGGCTGGAGCTTCGAGGATGTGCTGCCCTGCTTCCTGAAATCCGAGGACAATGAGCGCGGCGCCGATGCCCTGCACGGCGCCGGCGGCCCCCTGGCCGTCAGCGACCTGCGGCAGAACGACCCGCTGGTGGCAAGCTTCGTGGAGGCCGCGGTGCAGGCCGGCATTCCGCGCAACCCGGATTTCAACGGCCCGGTTCAGGAAGGGGTCGGCCATCCGCAGACCACCACCCGCAACGGGCTGCGCTGCTCCACCGCCATCGCCTATCTCCGGCCGGCCCGCGCCCGGCCCAATCTGGCGGTGATCACCGAGGCGCAGACCACCAGCCTGCTGGTGGAGGATGGCCGCGCGGCCGGGGTGCGGCTGCAACGCCATGGCGCGGCGCTGACCGTGAGGGCACGGCGGGAGGTGATCCTCTGCGGCGGCGCCATCAACTCCCCGCAACTGCTGCTTCTTTCGGGCATCGGCCCGGCGGAGGAGTTGCGCGCGCACGGTATTGAAGTGGTGCGGGACATGCCTGGCGTGGGTCGCAACCTGCAGGACCATCTGCAGACCCGCATGGCCTTCCGGCTGAACCGGCCCCTGGGATTGAACGGGCGCAAGAACAGCCTGTTCGGCCTGATGGGCATGGGGCTGGAATATGCCTTCACCCGGGGCGGGCCGCTCACCTGGTCGGCCGGGGTGGCGAATGTCTTCGCCCGGGTGATGCCCGGCAGCGCCACGCCGGACGTGCAGTTCCACATGCTGCCCTTCAGCTCCGACAAGCCGGGGCCGGACCTGCACCGCTTCCCCGGCATGACGGTTTCCACCTGCCAGCTACGGCCGGAAAGCCGCGGCACCATCACCCTGGCCAGCGCCGACCCGATGGCCAAGGCGCTGATCCACGCCAATTACCTGGCGACCGAGACCGACCGGCGCTGCATGATCGAAGGGCTGCGGCTGATCCGCCGGATCATGGCCCAGCCCGCCATCGCGCCCCTGGTGGAGACCGAGCACCTGCCCGGCGCGGCGGCCGAGAGCGACGAGTCGCTGCTGGCGCATATCCGCGCCACCTCCACCACCATCTTCCACCCTGCCGGCACCTGCCGCATGGGCGGCGACGAGGCCAGCGTGGTGGACCCCGAGTTGCGCGTCCGCGGCATCGACGGGTTGCGGGTGGCGGATGCCAGCATCATGCCGACCGTGGTCAGCGGCAACACCAACGCCGCCTGCATCATGATCGGCGAGAAATGCGCGGAGATGGTGAAGGCGAGCGCACGGCAGAGGCTGGCGGCATAGGCTTGTGGGAGATGGCCGGGTCAAGCCCGGCCACGGCGCAAGAGGGGGAACGCCTTCCCTCACACCGTCATACGCGGGCTTGACGCGCGCATCCCAGCCCGGTCAGCCGCTCAGCCCCAGCAGCGTTACCGCGTGCTCGCGCAGCTTCACCTTCTGCACCTTGCCGCTGGCGGTCATGCCGATCGGCTCGAAGCTCTCCACGATGCGGAGATGCCGCGGCAGGCGGAAATTGGCCAGTTGCGGCTTCAGCCAGTCCAGCAGCGCGGCCTCCGTCACCGCCTCGCCGGGCTTGATCTGGACGAAAGCCGCGCAGACCTCGCCCAGCCGGGCATCCGGCACGCCCACCACCTGCGCCATGGCGATGGCGGGATGGTGCAGCAGCACCTCCTCCACCTCGGCCGGCGCCACATTCTCTCCGCCGACGCGGACCACGTCCTTGAAGCGACCGGTCATGCGCAGATAGCCATCGGCGTCCAGCGCGCCGAGATCGCCGGTCTTCAGCCAGCCATCCGGGCTGAAGGCCTTCGCCGTCGCTTCGGGGTTGTTGTAGTAGCCGCACGTCACCGACCAGCCTCGGACCTGGATCTCGCCGGGCGCGTCGGCCGGCAGGGGCAGGTTGGTTTCCGGGTCCGCGATGCGGACCTCCAGTCCCTCATGCGTCCGGGCGCGGCCGCTGGCGCGCAGTGCCGCCGGCTCCCGCCAGTCCGAGAGCACGACATTGGGGGAGGCTTCCGAAAGCCCGTAGGCCCAGCAGAGCGTCCCGATGCCGATCTCGCGCATGATCCGCCGCATGGTCAGCGGCCCGGCGGCGGCCCAGCCCTTGGTCAGGCTCAGTTTCTTCCGGTCGAAATCAGGATGCGCCATCAGCATCTGGAAGATGCTGTCATTGCCGCTGGTGGCGGTGCAACGCTCGCGTTCCAGCAGGTGCAGCACGGTGCATGCCTCGAAGGTCGGCGGCGTCACCATGCAGGCGCCGGTCACCAGGCAGACCAGCAGGGACAGCGTGCTGCCCGCCACATGGAAGAAGGGCCGGCAGTTGAGGTAGCGGTCCTCCGCGGTGATGTTGAGCCGCGGCGCGCAGGCCCAGGCATTGCGCAGCATGTTGGTGTGGGAGAGCAGCACGCCTTTGGGATACGCCGTGGTGCCGCTGGTGAACTGGATCAGCAGCGGGTCGTCGGCCGTGACCTGTGCCATCGCCACTTCCAGTGCGGCCTCGCTCGCCTGGTTGGCCAGGAAGTCCTGCCAGGACAGGGCGCTGGCCGGTCGCCCCTCGCCCAGCACCACGGCATGGCGCAGCAGCGGCAGCGCCTGGCCGGGCAGCACGCTGGCCAGCGCCGGCTCGGCTTCCGCCAGATAGGCCGCGAAATCGATATTGAGGAAGCGGTCACGCAGGAAGACTGCGCGGCAATCGCCCTGCTTCAGCGCGAAACCGATCTCGGCCGGCTTGAAGCGCGTGTTCACCGGCACCGTCACCACGCCGATCAGCGCCGCGCCGTAGAATACCGTCACCCACAACTCGTCATTGCCGGTCAGCAGACCGATATGATCACCTCGCCGGATGCCCAGTGCCAGCAGCGCCCGCGCCATCGCCCGCGCCTGATGGCGCAAGGCGGCGTGGGTAAGACGAACCCTCTCCGTGACCAGCGCTTCGGCATCGCCGCGTTCCCGGGCATTGTGGTCGAGGAAATCGCCCAGCCTCCAGCCCGGCCAGTCGCTCATGACTTGCCGAAGCCCGCCATGGCCTTGCGCCATTCGGCGGCCACCAGGGTTTCCTCGATGGCCATCAGCTCCGTCGCCAGGGCGCCGCGCGGGTCCAGCTCCATGCCTTCGTCGATGCTGCGCTTGGCCATGCGCAGCCCGGTCGGCGGCGCCTTGACGATGGTGGCGACGATGCCCGCCAGTTCGGCCTCCAGTGCCTCCGGTGCCACCAGCCGGCTGACGAGGCCGTGCGCCAGGGCTTCCTCGGCGGAGAGGGTGCGGCCGGTGAACATCATGTCCTTCACCAGTCGCTTGCCGAGGATGCGCGGCAGGCGCTGCGTCGCCCCCACCGTGCCCCACAAGGCTTCCGGGGTGCGGAAGCTGGCGGCCGGCGTCGCCACGATGAAGTCGCAGGCGCCGGAGATTTCGCAGCCGCTGCCCACCGCCGGGCCGGTCACCACGGCGATGGCCGGCATCGGCAATTGCTCAATCGCCGTATAGGCGGCGAAGCCCTTGAGGCGCCGGGCGCGCACCTGGTCGTCATTCATGCCCTGGCGCTCCTTCAGGTCCGCACCGGCGCAGAAGACAGGGCCATTGGCGCGGATGAGCACCAGCTTCGCCTGTTCCGCCGTGGCACGCCGGCAGGCATGGGCCAGCGCCTCCGCGAGCGCGACGTTCAGCGCGTTGTGCGCCTCCACCCGGTTCAGCGTCAGGGTCACCACGCCCTCCGGCGTGGCCTCGTACAGCAGCGGTTCGCTCATATTGCCTGGGCCTCGCGCAGCGCGGCGATG
>JAEWCI010000279.1 GCA_023390705.1 Pseudomonadota bacterium | reverse complement strand
GCGCAGATCCTGCCCTGGCTGGCCCGCCGCACCGGCCGCACCGCCGCCACCCGCCTGGTGCTGGAAGCCAATGTGATCGACGCCGCCGAGGCCGCGCGCATCGGCCTGGTCCATGCCACGCTGCCGGATGCCGCGGCGCTGGAGGCGCGGGTGCAGGCCACGGCCAGGGCGGTGCTGGAAGGCGCCCCCCAGGCCCTCGCCGAGACCAAGGGGCTGCTGGCCGCGCTCGGTCCCATCTCGCCCGAAGGCTATGCCGAGGCCGGCGCCGCCAGCTTCGCCCGCACCGCTTCCAGCGCCGAGGCAGCCGAGGGCATCGCCGCCTTCAAGGCCAAGCGGAAGCCGAGCTGGGTGGCAGGCTGAGGGCGAGGCCAGGGCAGGGGCCGTAACGCCCCGAAGCAGGAGAGGGCCCATGCCGGCGGTGCTGCCCTGCCCAATGGTCAGGCGGGCGGCGTCGCGCCGAATTCGCGGGCGAGCGCCGCCCAGCGGCCGCGCTGCTCGGCCAGGAGCGCAGCGAAGCGCTCCGGCGTGGCGCCGGGGCGTACCGCAAGCCCCGCATTGCGGAGCCGCTCGGCCAGCGCGGGCTCGGCCATCACCGCGGCGGCCTCGGCGGCGATCCGCGCCCGGAGCGCCAGCGCCATGTCCCTCCAGCCGACCAGGCCATGCACCCCTTCCTGCCGGAAGCCGGGAAAGCCCTGCTCCGTGCTGGTCGGCACCTCCGGGAAGGCAGGTGCGCGCTGCTCCCCGGTCACCGCGAGGATACGCACCTGCCCGCCCCGTACCGCGCCACCGAGGGTGGCCAGCGGTGCCAGCATCATCTGGATGCGGCCGGCCACCAGTTCGGCCACCGCCGCGCCGCCCAGGCCGCTGAAGGCGACGAATTCCGCCCGCAGCCCACCCGTGTCGCGCAGGAAGGCCCGCATCGCGAGGTAGGGCGGCCCCGGCGCCGCCGTCCAGTTCAGCGCGCCGGGCCGTTCCCGCAGCAGCACGACGAGCCCCGCGAGGTCCCGCGCCGGCACCGGCTTCGCCACGGCGAGGCCGAACAGGTCCGAGGTGACATCGCCGATCGGTGCGAAGGCCGTCATCGGGTCGAAGGCGAGCCGCGGGTGCAGGAGGGGCGTCACCGTGAGCACGCCGTGGTTGACCGCCATCAGCGCCTCCCCCGGCGGGGCGGCGAGCATGGCCTCCATCGCCGGGATGCCATCCGCGCCAGGGCGGTTCTCGACAGGGACAGGCTGGCCCCAGCCGGCGCCCAGCCTTTCGCCGAGCAGGCGGGTGATGAGGTCGAGGGAGGTCCCGGGAGCGGCGGGGGTGATCAGGCGGACCCGCCGGTCCGGCCAGCCCTCCGGTACCTGGCCCCGGGCGGGGCATGGCCGGGCGAGCGCCGCTGCGGCGAGGCCCGGAACCGAAGCCAGAAGGCCGCGACGGCCGATCGCCGCCGCGGGCAGGACATGGCGCATGCCGTCCTCCCTGTCGGGTTTCCGCGCGGCCCGGCGAAACGGCCGGACCAACCTCCACAGGACAACCTGGCCAGCCCATGAGCGGAAGTGGTATCTTTTCATAGTGCGATAACCGGTGGATATGGGATGGCAGGCCGGGACGATGCCTCTGTCGCGCGGCGCATCCGGCTGCGCGACCTCCACACCCTGCGCATGGTGGCCGAGGCCGGCAGTATGGCACGGGCGGCGGAGGCGCTGGCCCTGTCGCAGCCCGCCATCTCCAAGGCGATCGCGGAGATGGAGCGGGTCGTCGGCGTGCCGCTGCTCGACCGCTCGGCCCGCGGGGTGGAGCCGACCGCCTATGGCCGCGTGCTGCTCGGCCGCGGGATGGTCATGCTCGACGAATTGCGGCAAGGCATCGAGGAGATCCGCACCCTCGCCGATCCGGCGACCGGCCGGGTGCGCCTGGGTGCGACGGAGCCGATGACGGCGATCGTCTCGGCGGTGATCGACCAGCTTCTCCGGCGCCATCCGCGCATGGGCTTCCAGATCGAGGTGGGCGACACCGGGCAACTCTTCCGCGCGCTGCGGGAGCGCAGCATCGACATCGCCGTCACCCGCATGGCGGGCGACAGCGAGGCCGAGGGCGGTCTGCGCGCCGACATCCTGTTCCATGACCCGCTGGTGGTCATGGCGGGGCGCCGCCATCCGCTGCTGCGCCGCCGCCGGCCGCCGGAGCTGGCGGGATTGCTCGGGGAACTCTGGACCTTGCCGCCCATCGACACCTTCCTGGGCGGGATGGTGCAGCGGGTGTTCAGGGCGAGGGGGCTGGAGCCGCCGCCGCGGACGGTGTTCGCACGCACGGTGCAGGCGCGCGTCGCGCTGCTGCGCACCGGGCGGTTCCTCGACATGCTGCCCGCCGCGATGCTGCGGTTCCGGGCACAGTATCCCGGCCTTGCCGCGTTGCCGGTGACGCTGCCGGAAACCCGCCGGCCGATCGCGCTGGTGTCGCTCGCCAACCGCATGCCGGTTCCGGCGGCGCGGCTCTTCGCGGAATGCGCCCATGCGGTTGCGCGGGCGTCCTCGCCGGACCGGTGAGGCTGCCCATACCGGCGCGCCTTTGTGCTGACACAAGGG
>JAEWCI010000275.1 GCA_023390705.1 Pseudomonadota bacterium | reverse complement strand
GGCGCACCGGCTGGCGCGTCAGGCTGCGGCAGGGGGCGGCGATGCCGCGCTGGCCGAAGCGCTGGGGCGGGAGTTGGCGCGCATCCACCGCATCCGCCCGCCGCGGCCCGATCTCGCTTTCCTGGGTGCACCGCCGGCCGACCCGGCGGAGGAATTCGTCAGCCGCATGCGCGCCGCCATAGACCGCGCCGGCACGCCACGGCCGGTGCTGGAATGGGGGCTGCGGGCCATGGAACGCCACGCGCCACCTCCGCCGGCGCGGATCGTGCTGAACCACAACGACTTCCGCACCGGCAACTACATGGTGGCCGATGGTCGCGTCACCGGCGTGCTGGACTGGGAATTCGCCGCCTGGGGCGAGCCGCATGCCGATCTCGGCTGGTTCTGCGCGCCCTGCTGGCGCTTCGGCAACCCGGCGCTGGAAGCCGGCGGCATCGGGCCACGCGCCGCCTTCATCGCCGGCTATGAGGCCGAGAGCGGCACGCGGGTGGAGATGGCGCGGCTGCCCTGGTGGGAATTGGCGGCCACCATCCGCTGGGCCGTGGTGGCCTATGACCAGGCCGGCCGCCACCTGAAGGGCGGGGAAAAGAGCCTGGAACTGGCGCTGACCGGCCATATCGGGCCTGAGCTGGAACTGGACGTGCTGCGCATGACGGAGGCGCTGGATGCTGGAAAGGCCTGACGCCACGGACCTGCTGGCCACCGCCCGGCAGGTGCTGCTGGAGGAATTGCTGCCGCATCTGCCGGAAGGCCAGCGCCTGGCCGCGCGCATGGTGGCGAACGCCATGGCCATTGCGGGCCGTGAGATCGGCGCCGACCAGGCACCGGCCCTGGCCGCGCTGCGCGGGCTCTATCCCGGCAGCGCCGAGCCGGAGGAAGCGCTGCAGGCGCGCCTTGCCGCCGAAATCCGTGCCGGCACGCATGACCCCGGCACACCGCGGTATGCCTCGGTGGCCGCGGCGCTGCGCGAGATGACGCGGCTGCGCTGCACCGTCAGCAACCCGCGCGCGCTGAGGAGCTGAAGCCATGGACGGCCTCGACGAGGGCTATGAGACGCTGCCGCGGTTGCCGGCCAACCATGTGCCGCTTTCGCCCATTTCCTTCCTGCTGCGCAGCGCCCGCATCTACCCCAACCGTATCGCGGTGGTGCATGGCGCCCGGCGCTACAGCTATGCGCAGATGCGGGAACGTTGCCTGCGCCTGGCCTCGGCGCTGAGCCGCGCCGGCATCGGCCCAGGCGACACGGTGGCGGTGCTGGCGCCGAACATCCCCGAGATGCTGGAAGCGCATTACGCCGTGCCGATGACCGGCGCGGTGCTCTGCACCATCAACATCCGGCTGGATGCGCCGGCCATCGCCTTCATCCTTGACCATTCGCGCGCCAAGCTCCTGCTGGTGGACCGCGAATGGGCCGCCGTGGCACGCGCAGCCCTCGCCGAATGCGCCACGCCGCCCCTGGTGGTGGACATCGCGGACAGCGAGGCACCGGGCGGCGAGGCGATCGGGGCCACGGACTACGAAGCCTTCCTCGCCGGCGGCGACCCTGGCTTCACCCCGCGCATGCCGCAGGACGAATGGGAGGCGATCGCGCTTTCCTACACTTCCGGCACCACGGGCAACCCGAAGGGGGTGGTGACGCATCACCGCGGCGCCTACCTCAATGCTTGCGGCAATGCCCTGGCCTTCGAGCTTTCGCCGCGCAGCGTCTATCTCTGGACGCTGCCGATGTTCCACTGCAATGGCTGGACCTATACCTGGGCGGTCACCCTGGTCGGCGGCACCCATATCTGCCTGCGGCGGGTGGAGGCAGGGGCGATCTTCGCCGCGGTGGCCGAACACCGGGTGACGCATATGTGCGCCGCGCCGGTGGTGCTGACCATGCTGATCCACGCCCCGGCGGAACAGCGCAGCAACTTCTCCCACAGCGTGAGGATCGCCACCGGTGGCGCCGCCCCGCCCTCCACGGTGATCGCCGGCATGGAGAAATTGGGCTTCGCCGTGACGCATCTCTACGGCCTAACGGAATGCTACGGCCCCGCCACCATCTGCCTCTGGCAGCCCGGGCTGGACGAGATGCCGCTGGAGCGGAAGGCTGCCTTCATGGCCCGCCAGGGCGTCAACCATCCGATGCTGGAGGAGGCGACGGTGCTGGACCCCGCCACCATGCAGCGCGTGCCGGCCGATGGCGAGACGCTCGGCGAGATCATGCTGCGTGGCAACACGGTGATGAAGGGCTATCTGCGCAACCGGGAGGCCACGGAGGCCGCCTTCTCCGGCGGCTGGTTCCATACCGGCGACCTCGGCGTGCTGCACCCGGATGGCTATATCGAGGTGAAGGACCGCGCCAAGGACATCGTGATCTCGGGCGGGGAGAACATCTCCTCGCTGGAGGTGGAGGAAGTGCTCTACCGCCACCCGAAGATCATGGAAGCCGCGGTCGCGGCACGGCCGGACCCGAAATGGGGCGAGGTGCCGCACGCTTTCGTCACCCCCGCCCCCGGCGCAACCCTGACCGAAGCCGAGGTGATCACCTGGTGCCGGAAACACCTGGCACATTTCAAATGCCCCAAGGGCGTGAGTTTCGGCCCGCTGCCCAAGACCTCCACCGGCAAGATCCAGAAATTCGAATTGCGGCAACGGTTGAAGGGGGGCTGAGGCGATGCGCGATGCCGTGAAGGACCTGACGATCCGCAGGATCGAAGCATGGCCGCTCTCCTTCCGTGTCCCGCCGGACAAGGTGGTGCGCCACGGCATCGGCGCGGCGGTGAAGCGCGACATGGTGCTGGTCAAGGTCACCACCGAATGCGGCGTCATCGGCTGGGGGGAAGCGCATCACGGCCGCGGCCCGACCGCCATCGCCGAACTGGTGAACAGCACGCTCAGCCAGTTCGTGCTCGGCCGCAGTGCCGCCGCGCCGGTGGATGCCTGGGGCGCGGTCTATGAACGGCACATCGCCAGCCATGGCCAGGGCGCCGGCACGCTGATCGCGCTCGCCGGGATCGACATGGCGATCTGGGACGCCCGCGGCAAATATCACGACATGCCCTGCTGGCAGTTGATGGGCGGGCTGCGCAAACCCATCCCGGCCTATGGCGGCGGCGTGTCGCTCGGCTTCCAGCCGGCGGAAGCCCTGGTGGAGGAAGTGGCGGCACTGGTGGCGCAGGGCTATCGCGCGGTGAAGCTGCGCTTCGGCGATGGCGTGGCGAACGACCTGCCGCGGCTGCGCGCGGTGCGCCGCGCCTTCCCCGAGCTGACGCTGATGGTGGATGCCAACTGCGCCTATACGCTTGACGAGCTGCGCCAGGCCGCGCCCGCGCTGGAAGAATGCCGCGCCCATTGGCTGGAGGAGCCCTTCCCCGCGCATGACCACCGCAGCTATGCCGAAGCCCGGCTGCTGCTGCGCGGCGTGCCGCTGGCGGCGGGCGAGAACCATTATGGCCGCTTCGAATTCCACCGGCTGATCGAGGACCGCAGCATCACCATCCTGCAGCCCGACCTTTCCAAATCCGGCGGCCCGACCGAGGTGCTGCGCATCGCCCATATGGCCAGCGCCTGGAAGCTGCCGGTCTGCCCGCATATCTCGACCAGCGGCATCAACCACGCCGCCACCGTGCACCTGCTCTCCAGCATCGACAATGCCGGCTGGTATGAAGGCGATGCCTCGCCGGGCAACAGCTTCCGCGATGTGCTGTGCCGGCCGGCCATGCTGCCGGATGCGGAGGGCAATGTCCTCGCCCCGGAAGGCCCCGGCTGGGGGCTGGAGGTGGACGAGACGGCAATCGCGCATTTCGCCGGCATCGGCGGACCGGGTTTCGTGTAGAACGGAAGGGAACGGGAGGAACCGGAAGAATGATCCATCGCAGAAGCCTGCTTGCCGCCGGCGCCATGCTGGCCGGCGCCCCTGCCCTTGCCCAGGCCAATTGGCCGGAACGGCCGGTGCGCATCGTCGTCCCCTACACGCCGGGCGCCTTCAACGACACGCTGGCGCGGCTGGTGGGCGACAAGCTGCATGCCGAGACCGGCCAGGCCGGGGTGGTGGAGAACCGCCCGGGCGCCAGCGGCTCGCTCGGCGTGGCGGCGGCGGTGCAGGCGGCGCCGGACGGCTACACCATGGCGGTGGCGAACACCGCCAACCTGACGATGAACCCCTTCCTGCTGCCCACCACCGGCTACGACCCGCAGAAGGACATCGCCCCGCTCGGCGTTTCGGCGCGGCTGATGAACGCGCTGGCGGTGCGGGCCGACAGCCCCATCCGCAGCCTGGCGGACCTCATCGCCGCCGCCAAGGCGCGGCCGGGGCAGATGAGCTACGCCAGCTCCGGCGCCGGTTCCTCCCCGCATCTCTCCGCCGAACTGCTGAAGCACCGCGCCGGCATCGATGTGGTGCACGTCCCCTATCGCGGCAGCGCGCCGGGCATGGCGGACCTCATCGGCGGCCGCGTTGACTGGACCATCGACAACCTGCCGAACGTGCTGGCGCAGGTGCAGGGCGGCAAGCTGCGCGCCCTGGCCGTGACGGGCACCGAACGCGACCCGACCATGCCGGATGTGCCTACCTTCCAGGAAGCCGGGATGCAGGGCTACGAGGTCTATATCTGGTTCGGCTTCGTCGGCCCTGCCGCCCTGCCGGTGCCGCTGCGCGACCGCATCGCCGCGACCATCGCCCGCATCGTCAGCGCGCCGGATACGGCGGAGCGCATCCGCCGCGCCGGGGCGCAGCTCTGGGTGCAGACGCCGGAGCAGATGGCGGCGCTGATCCGCAGCGAACTCGACAAATGGGGCACGGTGATCCGGGCCGCCGGCATCAGGCTGGAGTAGCCACGCCACCCGAAGGGGAATACCAGCCGCGGCCTGGACCGCGCTTCGCAATCGGGCGAAGCTGCGGTCCGACAATAACGGGGGAAGCCGCACCGCCATGACCACCCGCGCCCTTGCCGAATTCGTCGCCGGCCTGCGCTACGAGGACCTGCCGCCGCCGGTGGTGGCCATGGCCTGCGACCTGGTGCTGGACGCGGTGGGCTGCGCCCTCTCCGCCTGGGTGGAGGACCGGGAGAAGGCGCGGGTGGCGCGGGAGATCGCCGCGCTCTACCCGGCCGCGCCGGGCGCCGGCGGGGCCGGGGTGATCGGCGCTCCGGTGGTGGCGCAGCCCGCCTTCGCGGCGCTGGCCAATGGCATCCTGGTGAATGCCACGGACAATGACGACACGCACAAGGTGGCGCTGCTGCATGTCGGCTCGGTCGTGGTGCCCACCGCGCTGGCGCTGGCCCAGGCGCGCGGGCTTTCGGGGCGGGAGATGATCCTCGCCCTGGTCGCGGGCTATGAGGTGGCGGTACGCGTCGGCATGGCGGTGATGCCGACGCATTACCGCTTCTGGCATTCCACCGCGACCAACGGCACCTTCGGCGCCGCCGCCACTGCCGCCAAGGCGCTGGGGCTGGATGCCGATGGCGTGCAGCGCGCGCTGGGCCTGGCCGGCACCCAGGCGGCGGGGCTGAACACCTTCTTCGAATCCGGCGACATGACCAAGAGCCTGCACCCCGGCAAGGCGGCGCTGAACGGCATGCTTTCGGGCCAGCTTGCGGCACTGGGCTGCACCAGCCCGCCGGGCATCCTGGAACACCCCAAGGGCTATCTGGCCGCCTTCTCGCTGGAGCCGAAGCCGCAGGGGCTGACCGCGGGGCTGGGCACCACCTGGGAAATCCTCAACAACGGGTTCAAGTATTTTCCCTCCATCCTGGCCAGCCACTCGCCCATCCAGGCAACCCTGGCGCTGGTGCAGCGCAATGCGATCGATCCGGCGCGCATCGCCTCCATTACCAACGAGACCTACACCACCGTCACCACCCATTTCTCCGCCAAGGAAGCAGCGACGGTGATGGCGGCGCGGGTTTCCGTGCCCTACTGCATCGCCGTCGCGGCGGTGGACCGGGTGCTGGGCCAGGCGCAATTCGCTGAAGAGCGGATTCACGACCCGCTGGTGCGCCGGGTGCTGGCCCGCACCGAATGCGTCGGGGCGCCGGACCTGGACCCGCTCTACCCCGCGAAATTCCCTGCCCGTGTCACGATCCGCATGGAGGACGGCCGGAGCTTCACCGAGACAGTGCTGCTGCCCAAGGGCGACCCCGGCAACCCGATGACGCCGGAAGAGATCGCCGGGAAGTTCCAAGGCAATTGCGCCGGCGTGCTGGCGCCTGACCGTGCGGCCGCGCTGCTGGCCGCGATCCGTTCCCTGCCACTGGCGAAGGACATGGGGCAGCTTTCCGTGCTGCTCGGCGCGGCCGGGTAGAGCGCCCGGCCCTCCGGCGGGGTGGCCTGTAAACTGCCGGGCTGCTGCGGCGCTTCCGCGGCGCCGTGGCCGGTGCAACAGCCCTTGGCCACCTGCGTTCCGATGGCACGCCTTTCGTCAGGACGAGGCCATCATGTCCCCTTCCGATCCGCCCTCCCCGCCCGCGCCCGAGATCCCGCCAATGCCACCGGCCCCGTCCCCCAGTCCCGGACCGGGGCCGGTGACGCCACCGCCGGGGCCCGGCCCCGAATTCCCCATCCCAGGCCCCGGCCCGGAATTGCCTCCGACAGCGCCGCCCGGGCCACGGGAAATGCCACCGCCCCTGGCCTGATCCTGCGGTGCCTGGGCAGGAAGAATTTTCCTGTCCTACCGGCACCGCGGCAATAACCGCCAATGATTTGTGTCGAGGACCGGCACCCTTCCGCTCGTCGCGGCGTTCGCGCGGGCGGGCCGCTTTCCGGCGGCCCGGTTTCGCAGCAGGACAGGAGCATCCTTCATGGCCAATTCCGAAGGTGGCGGCGTGCCGAACAATCCGGGAAACTTCGCCAACGACCGGGAAAAGGCGCGCCAGGCAGGGCACACCGGCGGCCAGCATCAGGGCAGGGCCAACAACCCTGCCAACTTCGCCAACAACCGTGGAAGGGCCGCCGAAGCCGGCCGCATCGGCGGCCAGCACCAGGGCAGGGCCAGCAACCCCGCCAACTTCGCCAACAACCGCGGAAGGGCCGCCGAGGCCGGCCGCATCGGTGGCCAGCACCAGGGCAGGGCCAGCAACCCCGCCAACTTCGCCAACAACCGCGAAAAGGCCGCCGAGGCCGGCCGCATCGGCGGCCAGCACAGCCAGGGCGGCGGCACTCGCAAACAGAGTGGCTGACACCGCCCGGGCGGTTCCTGATCGCAGCGAAACGGCAGGAAGCAGGCCAACCCGTTTCGGAAGGCGATAGCGGCCAGCCTCTGCTGCCCGGCCCTCGCCTGGTTGCGTGGGGAACGACAAGCGGGCCGCCCCGTTCTGCACCCCGCATGGGCCATCACCGGCTCACCCCACAGCGATGAGGAAAGACCATGAACCGCACCGCACTCGGACTCGCAGCCTTGGGGGCCATGTTCGTCGCCGGCGCCCAGGCCCAGACGCAGACGCCGTCCCGCGACCCCGCCACCACCAACCCGCCGGCCGCGCGCAGCGACGATCGTAGCGGTCCGCCGATTGCCGCCGCGCCGCTGGCTGGCGCCAACAGCTTCACGGAAGGCCAGGCACGGAGCCGTATCGAGGAGGCCGGCGTCACCAACGTGACCGGCCTGGAGAAGGACGAGCACGGCGTGTGGCGCGGCCGCGGAACCCGGAACGGCCAGCAGACCGATGTCGCCCTCGACTTCCGTGGGAATGTCGTGATCGGCGCCGGCGCTGCCCGCGGCAGCCTGGCCAGCAGCGACAGCGACACGGGCCGGAACCGCACCGCCACCGGCAGCAGCGGAACCACGACGGGAACCAGGACCGGTTCGGCGGATGGCACCCCTGGCAACCCGCCCTCCACCATGACCGGCCGCGCCGTTGATCGTGCGCAGGGCGAAACGCCGCGTCCCGACGGCACGCCGGGCAACCCGCCGGGTACTGCGGCGGGTCGCGCGGTGGACCGCACCCTCGGCACCAACACCACCGGATCGAACCCGAGCGGCAGCAACGCCACCACCGGCAGCGGGCCGAACCGGTAGAAGCAGTTGCATGGCGGCGGGCCGGTCACCGAACCGGTCCGCCACGCCTCTTGATACATTCCTTTGAGAGCCATTTGTCGCCGCAAGGCGTCGGCAACTCACATGCTCCCCACGATATTTGCGGCGTCAGTTGGTCAGCCGGCCATTCAACCATCAGCCCCTGCTCGGCCGATGCGCTACCCGACCCGGATCAACGGCTGCCTCCCGCTTGTTCCAATACTCGAATGGCTCCCCGCCGCGCGGGGCACCACCTGCCAGTAAGCCGGCTGCCGCGTCTCTCAGCCCCGGCTTCCACAGGTGATGCTGCCTGCCACTCCACCGATCATGTGGTTCAACAGGAATATTCCTGCTTCGAGACGTGAAAATCCGGGCGCCTCATGTGACGCGTGATGGCCCACAATGGCAATGAAGTCCCTCCTCCCACGCACCGGCTGGGCGGTACAACGCAATCGGGACTTGAACCATTGGTGAGGTCGCTACCCGTCACGGTCCTCTTGTGGAAAAGTCCTTCCCGCGAAGGTTGTGCGATCATCGGGAGGGGGAATCCGTGCCTAGCTATGTGGATGCGTTGGTTGCATTGACGAATGGCCTCCCGAATGCGCGGTGGAACTTCGAGGAGGCCATAGGCTCACAGATAGCCAACCCGGCCGGCCTGGGCAGCCCTGCCACCGTGACCTACAGCTTCATGATCGCCAGCCCCGCCTATTACGGCGCGGGCATTGCCGGTATCGGCGACCCCGCTGACAGCTTCCAGCCCCTCGATGCCGCGCAGCGGGACGGCGCGCAACGCGCCCTGGATGCCTGGGCGGCGGTGGCCAACCTGACCTTCATCGAGGTGCCCGATACCGGTGCCGGCGGCCTGATCCGCTTCGGCAGCTTCGATTTCACCCAGGGCGCCGCCTTCGCCTATTACCCGGGCTACGGCTACACTCTCAACAACAGGGGCATCATCCTCACCGCCACGCCGCAGGACATCGCCGGCGATGTCTGGCTCAGCACCTCCCCCCTGGCCCGCAACGGGGATCTGGCGCCCGGCCAATACGGCTTCGCCACCCTGCTGCATGAAATCGGCCATGCGCTGGGGCTGAAGCACCCCTTCCAGGGCAGCGCGCTGCTGACCGGCGAGGAGGACAGCCGGAGCTACACGGTGATGTCCTATACCGCGCCGGATAATGTCGGCACCGCCGAGGTCACCGGCGATGCCTCCTTCTACTCCTGGACCATCAGCAATCTCTCGCCGCGGACGCCGATGCTCTACGACGTCGCGGCGATCCAGTACCTGTATGGTGCCAACACCGCCTACAACGCCGGCGACACCACCTATGACTGGGCGCTGAACGAGCGTTTCCTGGAAACCATCTGGGATGGCGGCGGCATCGACACCATCGATGCCGGCAACCAGATCCTGCCCAGCATCATCGACCTGAATGCCGGCAGCTTCAGCTCCATCGGCATGCGCCTGACTGAAGCCGACAGGCGGCTGGAGATCCCGTCCTGGGCCACTGCCGTGCCGACCCCGAGCTATGACGGCAAGGACAACCTGGCTATCGCCTATGGCGCGGCAATCGAGAACGCGACCGGCGGTGCCGGCAACGACCAACTCATCGGCAATGCGCTGGACAACCGCCTGGCCGGCGGCGCCGGCGATGATGTCCTGACTGGCGGCCCCGGCAACGACATCCTGGATGGTGGCAGCGGGGTGGAGATTGCGCGTTTCGACGGACCGCAATCGCGCTTCACCATCGCCGCGGCACCGGGCGGCGGGCTGCTGGTGACTGACAAGGACGGCACGCTGGGCACCGATACGCTGTTCAACATCGAACAGCTCGGCTTCGCGGACGGCATCATCGCCGCCCCGAGCGCACTTCTTCCACTGCTTCCGCAGGCCACCCCGGGCAGCGCCAGCATCACCCTCGGCAGCGGTCCCGATTCCCTGGTGCTGCAGATGAACCAGGACGCCTACCAGGGCAGCGCGCAATACACCGTCAGCGTGGACGGGGTGCAGATCGGCGGCATCCAGACCGCGGTGGCACTGCGCAGCGCCGGCCTCTATGACACCGTTACCTTGCTGGGCGATTGGAGCGGTGGCGAGCACAGCCTGACGGTGAACTTCCTCAACGATGCCTGGGCCGGCACCGCCGCCACTGACCGCAACCTCCATGT
>JAEWCI010000203.1 GCA_023390705.1 Pseudomonadota bacterium | reverse complement strand
CTGAGAGGCTGTTGAGCAATTTTAGTGCGCGTGTTTGGCCAGTCTTCGGAGTGTCACGCGTGCCATGGCGGCATAGAGCAGCATTTCGCTGGTCTTGGGCAGGCGTTCATAGTCTTTGGCCAGGCGTCGGTTTCGACCGAACCAGGCGATGCTTCTTTCAACGACCCAGCGCCTCGGTAGCACATGGAAGCCGCGCGGGATTTCAGGTGGCTGTTGACCTGGTGCCAGCCATACACCGTGCAGGCCGGTCCACCAATGCTTCGTGATCACCAACGCCCAGCCGAGGGTGAGCGCCAGCCAGTTCTTCAGCCCCTGGTAGGCGCTGTCGGCCCAGAGCAGCGAAATCTGTGGGAACTGCGCGGCAAGGCCTTCGAGCAGCAGTTCGGCGCCACGCCGGTCGTGCACATCGGCCGGGTGCACCTTGGCCTTCAGCAGGTTGCCTTGCGTGTCGACCAACACCTGCCGCTTACGGCCAGAGATCTTCTTGCCCCCATCATAACCACGCGGCCCGCCGACTTCGGTCGTGCGCACCGACTGGCTGTCGATGATCGCCGCCGAGGGCTGGCGATTGCGCCCGATCGCCTCGCGGTGCCGCTCCCGCAGCTTGGCGTTGATCCGCTCCCAAGTGCCTGAGCGCCGCCATCGGCTGTAGTGATAGTAGACCGTTGGCCAGGGTGGGAACTCATGCGGCAGCGCCCGCCATTGGCAGCCGGTGCGTAGGAGATAGAGCGCCGCTTCGGCGATCCGCCGTGGCGCGAACACCCGTGGATGGCCAGCTTGCCGGCCGGGGACGAGGAGAGGAGCCAGGATCGCCCACTCCTCATCGCTGAGATCGGAAGGGTAAGCCTGAGATTGCATCCCCCCGACATGGCAACCGCATGATCCCACGCCACATCAAACCAAAACGCACTAAAATTGCTCAACAGCCTCTCACAGGCCCGTTCAGGTTTCGGCTACCCGTCGCTGCAAGATGCCAGGGTTAGCCAGTATGACAGCAATCCGCTTCAGCAGCGTCTGTTCTCCACAGACCAGACGCGGTCCGAACTCACCCAAGCGGAGGTTAGGCTCCAGGGTGCCGAAGGTGAACTGGAAGTGGCGCAGCGGGCGCTGGGGCCCACCGCTGCCGAGGATGTGCAGGTGCTCGCGGCCACCGCGGCGTTGGAACGGGTGCAGTCGGCCGCCTGATGAAGGGATCACTCTCCGCGAACACCTACATGCTCGGCTACTCGGTCACGATGGTGCTGGTGATGGGCTCACTGACCGCCTCCTGATCAAGGCGGAGCCGCGGCGGCCCCCGGGCGGCTCACTTTCCTTGAGAGCATTTTTCGTCTGCGTGCGGCCCGGCCGCCAAGTGCCTGGCAAGGCGCTTCTCATGCCATCGTGCTGATAGCGGCACGGAAGCGCGCGAGCGCGTAGCCGAACAGGCCTGCCCCGATTACGGCAAGAGCCACGAATTGCGGCCAAACCACCGACAGCCCCGCGCCGCGATAGAGAATTGCCTGCGCCAGCATTACGAAATGGGTCGTGGGAGCCGCCAGCATCACGGCCTGCACCAACTCCGGCATGCTCTCGCGCGGCGTGGTCCCGCCGGAGAGCATCTCCAGGGGCAGCAGCACCAGCATCAGCAACAGCCCGAATTGTGGCATGGAACGGGCGACCGTGCCCATGACCATGCCCATCGAGGTGGTGGCGAAAAGGTGCAGGGCAGCGCCGGCCAGGAACAGCGCAACGGAGCCCTCGATCGGCACGCCCAGGAGCCCCTGGACGACCACCGCCAGGGAGATGGCGCAAGCGACAAGCACCACCAGCCCCATGGCCAAGACCTTCCCGGTCATGATCTCGAAGGGGGTGACCGGCATGACAAGCAGGTGCTCGATCGTGCCATGCTCCCGCTCCCGGATCAGCGCCGCGCCGGTCAGGATGATGGACAGCATGGTGACGTTGTTGATGACCTGCATGACAGAGCCGAACCAGGCCTTGTTCAGCTGCGGATTGAATCGCACGCGAAGCGCGAGATCCACCGGCAGGCTGTTGGCGGCGCGGTAGCGCTGGATGAAGGCGCCAACCTCGCCGCTGACGATGGACTGGATGTAGCCGCTGCCGGTGAAGGCCTGGCTCATGCGGGTTGCATCGACATTGAGCTGGATCGTGGGTTTCCGCCCAGCCAGCAGGTCGCGCTGGAACCCCGGCGGGATGTCGAGGGCGAAGGTGTCGAGCCCGGCATCCATACGCGCATCCATCTCGGCCTGGGTGATGATCTCCGGCGGCAGGAAGTAGGGTGGGAAGAAGGCACCGGCGATCCGGGCCGAGAGCGGCGAGCGGTCCTCGTCCACGATGGCGATCGGTGCCTTGTTGAGCGTCTCCGGCATGGCCGTCGCCGCGGTATAGACCGAGACGGTGAAGGCATAGGCGATCAGCACCAGCATCATCGGGTCACGCAGAAGGCTGCGCAACTCCTTGACGCCGAGATGCAGGATGTTGGCAGCACGCATCTTCTAGCTCGCCTGCTTCTTCAGCAGCGCCACGCTGAGTCCGACCAGCACCGGCACGGCGATCAGCAACGGGAGGAAGGAGGCCTGCAACTCGGCGAAGCCCAACGCCTTGGAGAAGGTGCCGCGCGCGATCGTCACGTAATGGGTGGTCGGAAAGATCTGACCGATCAGCGCCCCGGCCCCCTCCAGCGAAGATACCGGGTCGATCAGGCCGGAGAATTGCACGGCCGGCACCATGGTGGCTACCGCTGTGCCGAAGATGGCCGCAGTCTGGCTGCGCATGAAGCTGGAAATCAGCAGACCGATGGCGGTGGTGGCGGCGACATAGACCAGGGTCGCCGCGGCCAGGGCGACGAAGCTGCCCTTCAGCGGCACGCCGAACAGGGTGATGGCGAGCAGCACCAGCAGCAGGAAGTTGAGCATTGCCAGGGCGATGTAGGGGAGTTGCTTGCCGAGCAGGAATTCCAGCCGGGTGACCGGAGTGACATAGAGATTGACGATGGAGCCGAGCTCCTTCTCACGCACGACGCTCAGCGCGGTCAGGATGGCCGGGATCAGGATGAGGAGCACCGGAATCACCGCCGGCACCATCGCCACCAGGCTCCTGACATCCGGGTTGTAACGGAAGCGCGTCTCGATGGTGAAGAGGCCATCCGTCCTCGCCCCGCCCGGGGCGGTGGACATCCGCCGGGCCAGCCACTGTGCGTGCATGCCCTGGACATAGCCGCGCACCGTCTCGGCTCGGGTCGGCATGGCACCATCCACCCAGACACCGATCTGCACCGACCGGCCGCGCGCCAGGTCGCGCCCGAAGCCTGGCGGAATCTCGATCGCGACCGAGAGTTCGCCCGAACGCATGCGCCGGTCCAGTTCGTCGTAGCTGGACATCGGCGCCTTCTCAGTGAAGTAGCGCGAACCCGCCAGGTTGAGCGCGTAGTCGCGGCTGACGGTCGTCTGGTCCCGGTCCAGCACGGCGAAGGAGAGGTTCTCCACATCCATCGTGATGCCGTAGCCCATGATGAACATCAGGATGACACTGCCGAGCAGGGCCAGCATCGCGCGGATGGGGTCACGCCGCAGCTCGAGCGCCTCGCGCCGCGAGTAGCTGAACAGGCGCCGGAGGTCGAAGTCGCGCGGCCGGCGCGGCTCTTCTCTCTCGGGCGCCGCAACCGACCGGGGCGCAGCCGGGGCCGAGGGCGCGGCGGTCCCGGCGGCCGCCTCCTCCAGATAGCCGATGAAGGCCTCCTCCAGGCTCGACACGCCGCGCTTCCCGACCAGGGCGGCGGGCGTGTCTGTGACCAGCACCCGGCCGGCATGCATCAGCGAGATGCGGTCGCAGCGCTCGGCCTCGTTCATGAAGTGGGTCGAGATGAAGATCGTCACCCTGTCGCGCCGCGCGAGCTCGACCAGGGTCCGCCAGAAGGCGTCGCGCGCCACGGGATCAACGCCCGAGGTCGGCTCGTCCAGGATCAGCATCTCCGGCGCGTGGATCATCGCGACGGCGAGCGAGAGGCGCTGACGCTGGCCGAGCGGCAGGGCCTCCGGCAGGGCGTCCATGATCCCGGCCAGGTCGAAGCGCTGCGCCATCTCCTCGATGCGCGCGGGAATCACCTCGGCCGGCAGGCGGAAGAGCCGGGCGTGCAGTTCCAGGTTCTGCCGCACCGTCAGCTCGGTATAGAGCGAGAAGGCTTGCGACATGTAGCCGACCCGGCGGCGCGTCTCGAGGTTCTGCGCGTCCACCGGCTGGCCGAAGAGCCAGGCCTGGCCCTCGCTGGCCGGCAGCAGGCCGGTGAGCATCTTCATCGTCGTCGTCTTGCCGCACCCATTGGAGCCGAGGAAGCCGAAGATCTCGCCGCGGCCGATGCGGAAGCTCGCATGGTCCACCGCGGTGAAGTCGCCGAAGCGCATGGTCAGGCCGCGCGCTTCAATCGCTGGCACGTCCTCCTCCGCCGCCTCGCGTGACGGGATCTCCACCGGGCGATAGCCCTGAC
>JAEWCI010000151.1 GCA_023390705.1 Pseudomonadota bacterium | reverse complement strand
GTTCAGTACTGGATGCGGATGCCCGACTCGCGCAGGAAGCCCACCCAGAATTCGGTGCTTTCGCGCATCAGCCTGCCGAATTCATCGGGCGGCAAGGGCATCGCTTCCACCGCCAGCGTGTCGAACTGCGCCCTGGTCTCGGGCAGCGCCACGGATTTCAGGATGGCCCCGGTCAGTTGCGCGCGCACCGGCGCCGGCACCGCCGCCTGGGTGACAATGCCGAACCAGGCATCCGTCACCAGGTTGGGGACGCCGGCCTCCCCCGTTGTCGGCACATGCGGCAGCCCTTCCACCCGGCGCGGCGCCGTCACCGCCAGGGGGCGCAGCCTGCCGCTCTGCAGGAAGGGCATCACCACCGCCAAGGTGTCGCAGCCGAACAGCACGCGGCCGCCGGCGAGGTCGGTCAGCGCCGCGGCGCTGCCGCGATAGGGGATCTGCGTCGCGGTCACGCCGGCGCGGCGCAGGAACAGCTCCTGCGAGAGATGCCCGATGGTGCCGGTGCCGCCGGTGGCGAAGGTCTCGTCGCCCTTGCGCAGCCGGTCCACCAGCTCCGCCAGGGTCCGCGGCCGGTCCGGCGCCTCAGTGGTGCAGATCACGTAGTAGCTGCGCGCCACGCCGGCCAGCGGCGCGAAGTCGCGCGCGACGACATAGCCGGCATGCGGGTTCATGGCGGCATTGACGCCGAGCGAGCTGGTTGTGCCGAAAACGATGGTGTGGCCATCCGGCGCGGCGCGGGCGCCGGCCTCGGTGCCGGTGACGCCACCGCCGCCGGGCCGGTTCTCGACCACCACCGGCTGGGAGAGGCTGTGCCGCATGCCGTGCGCGACCATGCGCGCCAGGATGTCGCTGCCACTGCCGGCAGCGACGGGCAGGATCATGCGGATGGCCTGGCGCGGGAAGGCTTCCTGCGCCCTTGCCCTGCCGGCCATGCCGATGCCCGCCAGCGCGGCCAGTGCCGCGCGCCGCCCGAATGCCATGCTGTCGCTCCCTCGAACCCGTGGCATTGCTAGGAAGGCCCCCGCACAGCGTCAACCGCGCTTGACCGGCAGCGCAGCCGGCAGGACAGTCGCCGCAGGCATCCGGAGGAGTGTCCGCCATGGCGGCGTCACGGCGTCTCGTCGATCTCGCCAGGGTCATCCGCAGCAAGAATGCGGGTCCCTTGCATGTCACGCTGGACCTGATGTTCCCGGACGACGAGTCATACGCGCTGGCGGCGCAGTCGCCCGCGCTCTCCGCCGCCGCCATCGCCGAACTCTACGGCGTCAATCCCGCGACGGTCGAGGTGATCCCCTTCGCCGCGGCGCATGCCATTAAGGTGGTGATGGACCGGCCGGTGATCGCCGGCTCCCCGGGCGACACGGATGTCTATGGCGCGCAGCAGCACCGGCCGCTGCTGGGGGTGGTGCTGTGAGCGTCGTCGCCCGCCTGCACGAAGCAGCGCCCCGCCCCGGCCAGGGCCCGCTGCGGGTGCTGGCGGCCTCCGGCCAGCTCGGCAACGGCGTGACGGAACCGGCCTTCCGCGCCGGGCTGGCGCGGCAGCCGCATGTCATCGGCTGCGACATGGGTTCGGTGGATCCCGGCCCGGCCTATCTCGGCAGCGGCCGCATGGCCACTTCGGAAACCGTCACCCGGCGCGACCTTCGGCTGGTGATCCATGGCGCGCGCGAGGCACGGGTGCCGCTCATCATCGGCAGCGCCGGCACCGCGGGCGCCGCGCCGCATGTGAAGCTGGTACTGGATCTCATCCGTGCCATCGCACGGGAGGATGGGCTTTCGCTGCGCATCGCCGTCATCCACGCCGATACCGACCGTGCCTGGCTGAAAGGCCAGGTGGCGGCGGGACGGGTGCGCTCGATCGGCGGCGCGATGCCGGAGCTGACCGCGGCCGAGATCGACGGTGCCGCCCATATCGTCGGCCAGATGGGCACGGATGCCTTCCTGCGCGCCCTGGCGCTGGAGCCGGACATCATCCTCGCCGGCCGCGCCTGCGACACCGCCGTCTTCTCCGCCGTGCCGCTGATGCTGGGCTATTCCGAGGCCCTGGCGACGCATATGGCGAAGATCATCGAATGCACCTCGCTCTGCTGCATCCCCGGCGGGCGGGACTCCATGCTGGGCACGCTGCACGCCGACAGCTTCGAACTGGAGAGCATGAACCCGGCGCGTGCCGCGACCCCGGTGACGGTCGCCGCCCACAGCCTCTACGAACAGGCCGACCCGCTTTCGGTGCAGGAACCGGAAGGCACGCTGCACCTGGCCGAGGCACGGTTCGAGGCGCTGGACGAGCGCCGCGTGCGCGTTTCCGGCGCCCGCTGGACCCATGCGAAGCAGCCCACCATCAAGCTGGAAGGCGCCACCTGGTGCGGCGAGCGCGCCGTCACCCTGGCCGCGAGCTGCGACCCGGCGGTGATCGCCAACCGCGATGCCATCACCGAAGGCGTCGCCAGGGCAGTGCAGGAAATCCTGCCCGATGCCGGATACGACCTGCGTTTCCGCGTCTATGGCGCCGGTGCCACCGGCCTGTTTCCCAATGCGAAGACCGGCATCGGCGAGCCGGGCGAGGTCTTCTTCATGGTGGAGTGCATCGCCCCCAGCGCCGACCTGGCGAAGGCGGTGGTGGGCGTGGCGAAGCAGACCATGCTGCATTTCGGCTTCCCGGGGCGGCTTTCCACCGGCGGCAACCTGGCCTTTCCCTTCACCCCGCCCGAGATCGTCGCCGGCCCGGCCTATCGCTTCTCGGTCTATCACATCGCCGAATGCGACGACCTGGCGGCGGCCTTCCCGGTAGAAATGGTGACCATCGGCGGCTGAGCACCTGCTGCGCAACGGACCGGCCATAGCCGGTCCGGGCATGGTTCCGCGTACCGCGCGACGTTACACGCAGTCAAAGGGCGAAGGCTTCATCCTCCGCCGCCCGGGCGTTCAGAAATGGCTCCATCCCTGCCGGTCCAGCGCCAGCGGGGTGCCGTCCGGGCCGTGGACCAGGACCTCGGCCGGCCCTTCGACGAAGCGGCCGATTCGCGTCACCGCCACGCCGGCTGCGACGCCGGCGGCGAGCACCTGGGCATCGGCCCCGGCCGGCGCGGCGAAGAGCAATTCGTAGTCGTCGCCGCCGGCCAGCACCACCGGCAGCAGCGCCGGGTCGGCCAGGAGAGCGGCGCGGGCGGCCCCGGACAGCGGCACGGCAGGTGCTTCAAGCACGGCGCCGCAGCCCGATTCACGGCAGAGATGGCCGAGATCCTGCGCCAGCCCGTCGGAGACATCCATCGCCGCCAGCGCCAGGCCAAGCAGGCCCTGGCCCAGCGCCAGCCGCGGCTGCGGAAGGCGGTAGCGGGTGGCGAGATGGCCCCTGGCATCCGGGGGCAGCCTGCCCTGCAGGACGCGCAGCCCCAGCGCGCCATCGCCGATGCTGCCGGAAACCCAGAGCGCATCGCCCGGCCGCGCGCCGCTCCGCAGCAGGGCCGCGCCCGGCGGCACGGTGCCCAGGATGGTAAGCGAGAGGGTCAGCGGCCCAGGGGTGGAGACGGTGTCGCCACCCAGCACCGTGATGCCGAATTCCCGCTGGTCCTCGGCCAGCCCCGCGACGAAGCGGGCGATCCAGTCATCCGCAATGCCCTTCGGAAAGGCGGTGGTCATCAGGTAGCCGAGCGGCGCCGCGCCCATGGCGGCGAGGTCCGAGAGGTTCACCCGCAGCAGCTTGCGGCCGATGCTCTCGGGCGGGTCATCCGGCAGGAAATGCACGCCGGCGACCATGGCATCCACCGCCGCCACCAATTGCCGGCCCGGCGGCATGTCCAGCACCGCCGCGTCGTCGCGCAGGTCCAGCGCGCCCGGCCCGGCCAGCGGGCGGAAATGCCGGGCGATGAGCGAGAATTCCGCCGGCAGCGGGGCCGGCCCGGTCCGGCTCACCGCCGCGTGGCCGGCCCGGTGAATTCCTCGGGCCGCAGGCTGCGGGCCAAGGCGTCCAGCACGCCGTTGGCGAAGCGTGGCTCCTCGCCGCCGAAGAAGCCATGGGCGATGTCGAGATACTCGTTGATCACCACCCGCGCCGGCGGTTCCTTGCCGGCCCAGAGTTCGGTGCAGGCGGCGCGCAGCAGGGCGCGCAGCACCGGGTCCAGCTTGGCGATAGGCCAGCCGGGGTCCAGATGGCCGGAAACCAGGCCATCGATCGTCTCGGCATTGATTGCCGCCTTGCGGACGATGGTGGTGAAGAGCGGCACATGCGCCGCCGGCACGCGGCCGTCCTCGAAGCCGCCCCGGCCCGGCAATTCGCCGATGCGGTGGCGGATGAACTGGTCGATCACCGTATCGGCGGAATCGCCGCTATGCTCGCTCTGGTACAGGGCCTGCACCGCGGCGATGCGGGCCCCGGTGCGGGGCCGGCCACGTGGCTTCTCGGCGGGCTTCGCGCCCTTGGCTGTATTCACGAAATTCCCCAGCGCCGTCGCAGCGCCAACTGGCCGAGCAGCGCATGCGCCGCCTCGGCCCCCTTGTTGTTCCTGTCATTGGCGGACCGGGCCACGGCCTGCGCCAGGTTGTCCACCGTCAGCAGGCCGAAGCCGATGGCCGCGCCGGTTTCGCCGCCGATATCCATGACGCCCTGGCAGGTCGCCTGGCAGATGAAGGTATAGTGGTCGGTCTCGCCCTTCACGATGCAGCCCAGGACCAGGAAGCCGTCATAACGCTCGGTCTGCTGGCTGAGTGCCATGCGCAGCGCCGCGGGCAATTCGAAGGCGCCGGCCACGTCCACCACCTCGCAGGTCGCGCCGGCCTCGGCGAAGACCGCTTCGGCACCGCGGCGCATGCCACCCACCACCTGTTCGTAGTAGGGCGCCTGGATCACGAGCAGCCGGGGCGCCGGGCCGGGGATACGGCGGGCGCTGCGCTCCGGCGCGTCGATCGTACTCATCGCTTCTCTCCGCCCGTCTTGTCGCCACCCACCAGGGGCCGGGTTTCCAGCACGCGCAACCCATAGCCTTCAAGCCCGATGATCGGCCGCGGGTTGTTGGACAACCGGATCAGGTCATGGACGCCGAGATCCGCCAGGATCTGCGCGCCGATGCCGTAGTCCCGGATCATGGCCGGCGCCACCTGGCGGTCCTTGCTGTGGGCGATCTGCTCGCTCATGTTCGTCGGGCGCCAGTCGCGGATGATGACGACGACGCCGCGGCCGTGCTCGGCGATCATGCGCATGGCGGTGTGCAGGTCGCGGGTGCCGCGGCCGTCCACGATGTCCTTCAGCAGGTTCGCGGCATGCATGCGCACCGGCACCGGGCCGGGCGCCGAGAGGTCGCCCTTCACCATCACCAGGTGCTCGGCGTATTTCAGCGTGGTGGTGTAGGTGATGAGCCGCCACTCGCCGCCGATCTCGTGGTCGATCTGGCCCTCCACCACGCGCCGCACCAGCCTTTCCGTGCGCCGGCGATGGGCGATGAGATCGGCGATGGTGCCGAGCTTGAGGCCGTGATGCTGGGCGAAGGCCACCAGGTCCGGCATGCGGGCCATGGTGCCGTCGTCGTTCATGATCTCGCAGATCACGCCCGCGGGGTTCAGTCCGGCGAGGCGGGCGAAGTCCACCGCCGCTTCGGTGTGGCCGGCGCGGACCAGCGTGCCGCCCTCCCGCGCCACCAGCGGGAAGACATGGCCGGGGGTGACGATGTGCTCCCGCCCCATCTCCGGGTTGATGGCCACGGCCACGGTATGCGCGCGGTCGGCGGCGGAGATGCCGGTGGTGACGCCGTCCCGCGCCTCGATGGAGACGGTGAAGGCGGTCTGGTGGCGGGTGCCGTTGCTCTGCGCCATCAGCGGCAGGCCGAGCTGCTCCACCCGCTGCCGGGTCATCGCCAGGCAGATCAGGCCGCGGGCGTAGCGCGCCATGAAGTTGATGGCGTCCGGCGTGGCGAATTGCGCGGGGATGACGAGGTCGCCCTCGTTCTCGCGGTCCTCGTCATCCACCAGCACGAACATGCGGCCGCGCTGCGCTTCCTCGATCAGCTCCTGGGTCGGGGAGATGAACTCGGCATAGGAGGTGCGGTGCGGCGCGGGCATGCTGCCGGCGGCGATGGAGGCGGAACTCATGCGGCCGTTTCCTTGAGGCGCGCGACATAGCGCGCCAGCGTGTCGATCTCGATGTTCACCCGCGCGCCCGGCTGCAGGGTGCCGAAACTGGTCTGCGCCGCGGTATGGGGAATGATGTTGACCCCGAAGACCTGCCCGTCAACCTCGTTCACCGTCAGCGAAACGCCGTCTATGGCGATGGAGCCCTTGGCGGCGACGTATCGGTGCAGGTCCCCGGGCAGGCGGAAGCGCCAGCGGACCGAGGCATTCTCCGGCACGGCGGAAAGCACCTCCGCCACCCCGTCCACATGGCCGGAAACCAGGTGCCCGCCCAGTTCGTCGCCAAGCCGCAGCGCGCGTTCCAGGTTCACCCGGCTGCCGGGGCGCCAGCCGCCCAGCGTGGTCTTCGAGAGGGTCTCGGCCGAGGCATCCACCGCGAACCAGTCGCCGCCGAGCTGGACGACCGTGAGGCAGACCCCGGAGCAGGCGATGGAGGCGCCGAGCACGGCGGGCACCGGCTGGGCGAGGAATTCGGGCGCGGTGCCGATGATGAGGCGCATGTCGTGCCCGCCGCCGATCGGCTGCACTTCCCGCACCGTGCCGAGGGCGGTGACGATCCCGGTGAACATCGCTCAGGCCTCCTCGCAGGTGAGTTCGGTAAGCCAGTCCGCCCCGACCGGCCGCGCCGCCAGGCGCCGGAAGCGGGGCATGGCGGAAAGCGCCGCCAGCGGCAAGGGCTGCACCGCGGGCAGCCCGTCCCCACCGATGATGCCCGGGGCGTGGAACCAGGCGATCCGGTCCACCAGCCCGGCCCGCAACAGGGCGGCGGCGATGCCTGCCCCGCCTTCCGCCAGCACCCTGGTGACGCCACGCTGCGCCAGGGCGCCGAGCAGCGCGGCGAGGTCCAGCCCCTCCCGCCCCCTCGGCACGGTCAGCAACTCGGCCCCGGCCTGCTGGTAGGGGGCGAGTTCGGCCGGCTTGTGGCCGGGGGCGGTGGCGATCCAGGTGGGGACGGAGCGTGCGCTTTGCACCAGCCGGGCGGCAAGCGGCGTGCGCAGCCGGGCATCCGCCACCACGCGGGGCAGCGGCACCGGCGCCATGCCGGCGATACGGCAGGTCAGGTCCGGGTCATCGGCCAGCACCGTGCCGCTGCCGACCAGGATGGCGTCGTGCCGGGCGCGCAGCGCATGCGC
>JAEWCI010000149.1 GCA_023390705.1 Pseudomonadota bacterium | reverse complement strand
CGCCAGGGTACGGCCGGGCGGGGCGGTGCCGGCGGCCGGCTCCAGCGGCCGCACCGCCACCTGGGCGCCGGAGAGCACGCCACCGTCGAGCGCCAGCTTCGGCAGCAGCGTCACCCCCAGCCCGCTTGCCACCATCTGCACCAAGGTGTGCAGGCTGGTGGCGGCGAAGCCATCGCCCGAGGCGCCGCCCACCGGCCCCATGGATTTCGGCAGGCCGCAAGCGTCCAGCGCGTGTTCGCGCAGGCAATGGCCGTCCTCCAGCAGCAGCAGCGGCTCCGCCACCAGCGCCGCCACGGGTACTCGCTCGCGCTCCGCCAGGTGGTGGCCGACAGGCAGCGCGGCCAGGAAGGGGGCGGTGGCCAGCGGCAGGGTCTCGGCCTCGCCGCAGGCGCAGGGCAGTGCCAGCAGCAGCAGGTCCAGCCGGCCGCTGTCGAGCTGCTCCACCAGGTTCTCCGTCTGGTCCTCGCGCAGCCACAGCTTCAGGCGCGGGAAGGCGGTGCGCAGCGCCGGCATCAGCCGCGGCAGCAGGAAGCCGCCGATGGTGGGGATGACCCCAAGCCGCAGCGGGCCGGTCAGCGGGTCCCGCGCCGCCGCCACGGTTTCCGCCAGCGCCGCCAGGGAGGCGAGCGCGTCCCGGGCGCGGGCCACCACCTCCAGCCCCAGCGGGGTGAAGATCGGCCGCTTGGCGTGGCTGCGTTCCAGCAGCGCGGCATCCAACTGGCGTTCCAGCGCGATGATGCCGGCCGAAAGCGTGGATTGCGTCACCGCGCAGGAAGCGGCCGCGCGGCCGAAATGGCCGTGCTCGGCCAGTGCCACCAGATAGCGGAGCTGTTGCGGGCTGGGCAGGATCGTCATCGAGGCATTCGATCGAAATGGCGAAAACTATTCATTAGTGCGCCTTGCCACCCTGTGCCATACCCGCTGTCATGGCGGGGAAGGCAGGCCGCCGCAATTGTTTACACCTGCCGAACGGAGGGGACTCATGGCAGCGCTCAAGGGCAGCAAGACCGAGGAAAACCTGAAGGCCGCCTTCGCCGGCGAGAGCCAGGCCAACCGCCGCTACCTGTATTTCGCGCAGAAGGCCGATGTCGAGGGCTACAACGACGTGGCCGCGGTGTTCCGCTCCACCGCCGAGGGCGAGACCGGCCATGCGCACGGCCATCTGGAATACCTGGAAGCCGTCGGCGACCCGGCGACCGGCCTGGCGATCGGCAAGACCGCCGACAACCTGAAGGCCGCGGTGGCAGGCGAGACCCACGAATACACCGACATGTATCCGGGCATGGCGCGCACCGCCCGCGAGGAAGGCTTCGAGGAAATCGCCGAATGGTTCGAGACGCTGGCCAAGGCCGAGCGTTCCCATGCCGGCCGCTTCCAACGCGCCCTGGACGAACTGAAGTAGGCCACTCGCCTTGCCCATGGCTGGGCGCCCGCAGGTGCCTGGATGACTACCGAAGGGACGGGTGCGAGCCCGTCCCTTTTTCGTGCCGAAACCGGGGAAGAAACGGATAATGCGTGAAGGCAGCCTGGAAGCACCCACCCGCCACCCGATCGCGTGGCAGGACCCGGACTTCTACGACGAAGCGAAGCTGGATGCGGAGATGCGCCGCATCTTCGACATCTGCCATGGCTGCCGCCGCTGCTTCAATCTCTGCGACAGCTTCCCCCGCCTCTTCGACCTGATCGACGATTCGAAGACCGGCGAGCTGGACAGCGTGGAGAGCAAGGACTTCAAGCCGGTCGTGGACGCCTGCACGCTCTGCGACATGTGCTTCATGACGAAGTGCCCCTATGTCCCGCCGCACGAATTCAACCTGGACTTCCCTCACCTGATGCTGCGCTACCGCGCGGTGCAGGCGAAGGAGAAGGGCATTCCCCGGGTGGATGCCGAGCTGGCGAAGACCGACCGCAACGGCCGGCTCGCCACCCTCACGCCCGGGCTGGCGAACTGGGCCAGCGCCGAAGGTTCGCCGATGCGCGCGTTGATGGAGAAGCGGGCCGGGATTCACCATGAGGCGCGGCTGCCGCCCTATGCCGCCTCCCCGCTGGTGAAGCAGGCCAAGGCCGGGGCCCCGGCGGTGAACGAGGCCGGGCCCGGCTTCGGCCGCCGCGCCGTGCTCTACGCCACCTGCTTCGGCAACTACAACGACCCCAAGGTCGGCATGGCCGCCCGCGCCGTGCTGGCGCGGAACGGCGTGCAGACCGAGGTGGTGCATCCGGGCTGCTGCGGCATGCCGCTGCTGGAACAGGGCGACATCGCCGCCGTCGCCGCCGCGGCGGGGAAGGTGGCGGGCGAGCTCGGCCGCTGGATTGACGAAGGCTGGGACATCATCGCCCTCGTCCCCTCCTGCGCGCTGATGCTGAAATTCGAATGGCCGCTGATCCTGCCGGAGGATGCGGCGGTGAAGAAGCTCTCCCAGGCGAGCTTCGACCTTTCGGAATACGTGGTGGACATCGCCCGCAAGGGTGGCGGCCTGGCGGATGGCATGTCGCCGGTGCCGGGCGGCGTCACCATCCAGATCGCCTGCCATGCCCGCGCCCAGAACATGGGCCAGAAGGGCGCGGAACTGCTGCGCCTGATCCCGGAAACGGAGGTCACGGTCATCGAGCGCTGTTCCGGCCATGGCGGCACCTGGGGCTACAAGAAGGAGAATTTCGAGGTCACGCTGAAGGTCGGCAAACCGGTGGCGCGCAGCGTGGCGCAGTCCGGCCGCGGCTACGTCACCTCGGAATGCCCGCTCGCGGGACTTCACATCGCCCAGGGCGTTGACAGGCTGAACGCGGAAACGCCGAAGCCGGCGCTGGTTGCCCACCCCATCCAGTTGCTGGCGCAGGCCTATGGGATTTCGGTGTGAGCGGCCGGGACGGGCGCGGCCTCTGCCTGCATGGCAGGCCAAGGCCGCAAGGCGGCCCGCGGCCGGCGCCGCGAGCCACACCCGCGCTTGAGGCAAGAGGATGAGGGCAAGCCGATGAGCAACCGCCACGAGGTCACCGCCGCGGACATCCTGCCGCGCGCCGAATGGGCAACCCGCCGCGCCGGGGAGCGCCGCCGCATCTCCGCCCTGAAGCGCAACCGCCGGGTCGAGGTGGGGCCGCACGTCACCTTCTACTTCGAGAGCTGGGAGACGATGCGCCACCAGATCCAGGAGATGTGCTGGATCGAGAATGGCGGGCCGGAGCAGATCCCGGACGAGCTGACCGCCTACAACCCGCTGGTGCCCAAGGGCCGGGAGCTGGTGGCGACCTTCATGATCGAGATCGACGACCCCATCCGCCGCAAGACCGTGCTCGGCCGGCTGGGCGGCGTCGAGGAGACCGCCTTCCTGCGCGTCTTCGGCGAAACCATCCACGCCGTGCCGGAAGCCGACCAGGACCGCACCACGGCGGAAGGCAAGGCGAGCAGCGTGCAGTTCGTCCACTTCCCCTTCACGCCGGACCAGATCGCCCGCTTCCGCACCCCGGGCGCCGAGGTGGTGCTGGGCCTGACGCATCCGAATTACGGGCACATGGCCATCCTGCCGGAAGCGGTGCGCGCCGAGCTGGCAAAGGATTTCGACTGATCGCGGCGCCGCCCTTCAGGCGGCGTCGTGGAAGATGATGCCCAGGGTGAAGCGCTCGCCCCCGCGCAGGCGGCTGACGCCATGGCGCATCTGCACGCGATGGACGCCGCGGGTGCCGCGCGCCGGGCGCTGCCGCACGGCGAAGGCGGCGGCTTCTCCCTGGCGCAGCGGCAGCAC